>CAZJOD010000011.1:0-40441 GCA_964547525.1 uncultured Clostridiaceae bacterium | reverse complement strand
TATTAACGATGTGGTTGATACTGTAAAAAAACATACCGGGCAAAAGTTTTTAGTCAATGGTATGTATGTTAACGAAATCAAGGATCTCGCTAATTTTGAGAATGTGTTTATAGATGTATCAGCTATAGAAGGATCGGATATTTACAAAACCTTATGTGATAAAAACCTGTTAAAAAGAGTTGTTTTTGGAACTCATACACCGTTATTTTTCCCCGAGGGTAATGTTTATAAGCTTTCTTTCGCAAGTATAAACGATGAAGACAAGAAGAAAGTGGCAATGGAAAACTTAAAAATTTGTATATGCATATAAGTATATTTTTCGTCATGGGATATTTTTTATTAACCAATCGTAAAGGTCGGAATATGCCAAGGTTCGATTTGTTTCATTAAATATTTCATGACGAAATCCTTCATATGACTTAATATCGGTAGTATATCCATTCTTTATAAAAAAGTAATATAGCTCTTTAGGGCCTTTGCCGAATTCTCCTACCGGATCCATACTACCGTACATTATGAATATAGGCAATGTCTTTTTTATCTTTAATAAATTTTTATCTTTGTAAATTTCCAGAAGACCTTTTGACAGAAAATAAAAGAAGGACGCGGTAAAGTTATGGCCGCAATAGGGACAATTAACGTATTCTGTTACTGTTTTCTTATCTGTACTTAACCAATCGAATTTTGTTTCGGCAGGTTCGAATTTTATATTATAAGGTACGAATACCATATCGGTCAGGTACTTAGAAAGTCGGTCTTTACCCTTTACTTTCATTATTATATAAGCTAAAAACTTTCCTGCATGAAGCAAAAAAGGATTCTGTTTAAAATTGGTACCGGATAGAATACATCCGGAGATTGTATCGGAATACTTTTGCATATAAAATATAGATTCAAACGATCCCATACTATGACCTAATAAGAATACGGGAATTCCCGAATTTTCTTCATGGATCAAGCGGTTCAGGATTCTCATGTTTTCCATAATTCCCTCAAAACTCTCAGGGCCACAATTTCCAAGCATATCTTGTGAAGCGGCGGATTGACCGTGTCCGGGGTGGTCGGCGGCATAGACGGCTATACCTTTTGAATTTAGATACTGTGTAAGATCAAAATACCTTTTTGCATGCTCCCCCATACCGTGTGATATTTGAAGCACAGCCACAGGTGTGTTTTTCGGTAGTTTTTTATAATAATATATATTGAGTCCGCCATAACCTTTAAAATTATTCGTTATCCAATCCATACCGGAACCTCACTTCATATTTATTTATCCGAATATTTTTATTTTTATTCTTATTCTTCCTTTTTTTGTTTCACCTAGAATCTCTA
Organism: uncultured Clostridiaceae bacterium; assembly: GCA_964547525.1. GTDB lineage: Bacteria > Bacillota > Clostridia > JAAYHZ01 > JAAYHZ01 > CAZJOD01. The sequence continues at coordinate 39,109 of CAZJOD010000011.1, read as the reverse complement.
GCAATTCTATTTTACCATAACCCTTACAGGATATTACACTTTTTTCGGTAATGTTTTTTGATATATTTTTTACTTCTCTGTAATTAACAAATACTCTCCCGTTTTCAATCAATCGGGCAGCTTCGGATCTCGATACATGAAAAGCCGCACCTATAATACAATCCAAACGCATTGAAGATATGTTAACTGTAAATTCTTTTGATTTTTCTTCAGGGACGACTAATTCGGATAAGGATGTAATATGTGTTGAGACCGAGTATTTTGCCACTTGTGTCAAAGATGAGTTTATGTGCTGTATAATGCTTTTTTTGCCCACAATCATACAACTTTCCGCATTTATTAAAATATCTCCGAAAAAGTCTCGGTTTATACCTAAATTCATAATAGCACCAAGATAGTCCCTATGTGTTAAATTCTCGGAACCGGATACAGGTATTACAGTAACGATAGAAAATATATCACTGTAATCTATCATATCTTCACTCAACTCTTCACTGTATAATATTAAAGAAGCTCTGGTACCATTGGCATGTCCTGCAAACTCAGTATACTTTAATCCCTTTATTTCATGCAAAATGTCTGTTACTAAAATTTTTTTAAAGGGATCAAGAAAATCGGTGCTTATAAACGACCAGGTCTTTAAAGCGGTTTGAGCTTTGTCAATAGCCTTTATAACTGTTATTCGATCTTCTCCCTGACATCTATGGTTAATGTTTAATTTTAACTCGTCTAAATTTGTATACATATATGAGATTTTAACAAAAAGATTCGGTATATTCAATAATTATTATAGCTATTAACTACTGTAAAACAACGTTTATAGGTAAAGGTATTTGCAATGATAAACTGTGTCGGCACACTCCGGGGCACAGTAAGTGAGTTATTTTGATGGAGCCATTAATTAGATTAATATGGTTAATTTGCTAATTTGTTATTTAATTACATGCGCACAAGTTTTTATTGCATTTTTGTATGAATCCTGTATAATAGATTGAATGTTTGTAAATGTATTTATTAATAAACAAAATGAAAAGCCGCTTATTTAAGCGTATTGTACGGAGGGATCTTGTTTGAACAGGGAAGATATTAGGAATATTGCGATCATTGCGCATGTTGACCATGGAAAAACCACATTGGTTGATGCAATGTTCATGCAAAGCGGTATGTATCGCGAAAATCAGGTCGTAAACGAAAGAGTAATGGATTCGAATGACATAGAGCGTGAAAGAGGAATCACCATCCTGGCAAAAAATACTGCTGTGGAGTATAAAGGTATAAAAATAAATATTGTAGACACACCGGGTCATGCCGATTTTAGCGGTGAGGTAGAGAGAATCTTAAAAATGGTGGATGGGGTGTTATTATTAGTAGACGCATATGAAGGACCTATGCCGCAAACCAGATTTGTACTGCGCAAAGCGTTGGATATGGGTTTGAAAACAATTGTTGTAATCAACAAAATAGACCGCTCCGATTCTCGGTGTGATGAGGTTGCAGATGAGATATTGGATTTATTCATAGATCTGGATGCTCCGTCTGACACTCTGGAGTTCCCGCTGGTTTATGCATCATCAAGAGAAGGTTATGCGGTTAAAAATATAAACGACTCTCCGGAGAATCTATCTCCTTTATTTGATGCGATTATATCCGAGATACCGGCCCCTCCGGGTGAATATGATCAACCGCTTCAAATGTTAATATCAAGCATCGACTATGATATATATACCGGTAGAATAGGAATAGGCAAAATACAAAGAGGAACGATAAAAACTCAAGAGACATACACTGTATGTAATTTAACCGGCAAATCACAGGTTATGAAAATATCGGCCATATATCAATTTAAGGGTTTGAACAGATTTCCCTGTGAAATCGCTCGAGCGGGGGATATCATAGCAATATCGGGAATTGAGGAAATATCCATAGGTGATACCATATGTGACAATGATGTTGTTGAACCTATGGAGTTCATTAAAATAGATGAACCTGCCATTTCAATGATGTTTATGGTAAACGACAGTCCGTTTGCAGGCAGGGAAGGAACATATGTCACCTCCAGACACTTGCGAAGAAGATTATTCAGAGAAAAAGAAAAAGATGTAAGCTTGAAAGTTGAAGAGACCGACTCTCCGGAAACCTTTCAGGTGTTCGGAAGGGGAGAATTGCATTTATCGGTGTTAATCGAGACTATGAGAAGAGAAGGGTATGAATTCCAAGTATCAAAGCCTTTTGCAATTATAAAGCAAACACCTGAAGGAAAAATCGAGCCTTTTGAAAAGGTATATATTGAAGTGCCGGAGACATATATGGGTATAGTTATAGAGAAACTAGGATCCAGAAAAGGTGAAATTATAAGTATGCATTCAGGCTATGAAGGACTGTCACAATTGGAGTTTATAATTCCTGCCAGGGGATTGCTTGGTTACAGGCAAGAATTTTTAACCGATACCCGAGGTATGGGCATTATGTATTCGTCGTTTTTGGAATACGGGCCGTATAAAGGTGAAATGCCTTTAAGAAGCAGGGGTTCTCTAGTGGCGTTTGAAACCGGAACGGCTGTAACATACGGGTTATTTAACGCACAGCAAAGAGGAAGCTTGTTTATAGGTGCGGGTACTGAAGTTTATGCAGGTATGGTTGTGGGTATTAATTCAAGAAATGACGATATGGCTGTTAATGTTTGTAAAAAGAAGCATCTGACCTCCATAAGAAACGTCCAGGCCGAAGATCCTTTAAAGTTGATTACACCTGTAGAATTATCTTTGGAGCAAGCAATAGAATTTATAAAGGATGACGAGTTAATTGAGGTCACACCTTTAAATTTTAGAATCAGAAAGAAGATTCTAAATAAAGAAATGAGAGAAAGAATGTCAAGAAAAGCTTGACAGGACATGTTGTAGTATTTTAAATAAAAAACAAAGGCGGCAACCTATCGGTAGTTTACCGCCTTTTATTTATTAAAAAGGCGTACATTTTTAAAACTTGATTTAAAAAATGTACGCCGACCAGCAAATCTTTTTAATATTAATAAAAATGTATTATTACTTTGTTCCGTACACTTTTTTATAAAAGTCAGATGTTTGTCCTTTAACCATAGATAATGCAGCCTGTGCTTTTTTTCCGCCTCTTAAAGCATGTTCCATTAAAATACCTTCCATACCACACATTTCGTCATGTATCGGTAGGATTTCGCGTAATAGGTACATTGTAAATTTTATCAGTCTTAAATTTCCGAAAACCAAAGGTGGATTATCCTTCTGAGGCTTTACAACCACACTGTTCAACTCTTTTATATTTTGTTTTATATTATGGAATTCACAATCTTCAGCATAAACTATGGTATGGAAGGTACCGAAATAATGATTGTCAATTATCCCGTGAGCATCCGTTCCGGATACAAGCGGGATATTGTATTGTTTATATAAATCGTGATATAACGCCAGCTGTATCGTATTGATATCCATATTATCACCGTTAAACAATTCATAGGCATCAAAGCAGCCTGATTTTAAGATCTTCTCTGTTAAAGGTGTAGATATGTTATACCGGTTTCCCGTAGCCCAATACGGATGGGCGAACGTGCAGATTCCGCCGTCTTCACGGACCTTTTCAATACAATATAAGCATGATGCGTATTCATATTTTTCCATTTCACAATCCAGGTCCCTCAATTCATCAGCTAAAGAAGCCTTTTTATTGTTTATCAATTCTATATATCGTTCTTCATCTGCAAAATATCTTTTGACAGATTCACAGGCTCCGAATCCGATCATGTGAGTTTCGGTCTTCGGAGGATGGATCTCTTCTCCTCTGAATATTTTGAGATCGATATCATAGTCTTTAAATGCTTGTTGTGCTTCAACAGACGGAGCGTATTCGCGGTGATCGGTTATTGCCATGAAATCCAAACCTTTCTTTCTGCATGAGGCCGCGATAAATCCCGGGCTGTTTCTACCGTCGGAATAATAGCTGTGTAAGTGAAAGTCACCTTTGAAAGGTCGTCTTAAAAAAAGATCTTCTTCCAAACAAAAAATGTGAAAGATTCCGATTGTATCTTTAAAATCATCATCTTCACTAAAAAGAAGCAACCTGTATTCTTGCTCCGTTTCATATGTAAATTCGCATGTAACCGAATTGTTAATGCAAGTAACATATTGAGTTTGTCGTTTAGATCTATCGAATGTATCATATTCCATAGGTGCGGCGACAATCTTGTACCGGTGATTTTCTATTAAGGGTCTTACAAATAACGGAGAAATTCTAACGGAGGTTTTTTGATTTTTTAATACAATCTTAGGATATACTTCAAATGTAATTGATGTATGTTCGTATGATCTAGGTGCCATTTTATTACTTCCTTTCTTATCACATGAGAGATTTGGTAATGTTTCAAATTGTATATAAGTGTGATTCTATACCAATATTTTATAATATTATTAGTATAACACACTGTATTATTAAGGAAACCTTTCCTATGTGAAAATAAAAAGAAAATTTTTATTTACTGTGATAATATTTTCACTGCAAAAGAGCGATAAACATTGAACTTATACGTAAAAACTAATAAATTTTTACTAAAAGGAAAAATAATAAAGCTTTTCATAAAAATAAAAAATATGATTTTTAATTGACAACCCCCGGAATAACCGGTACAATAAAGAAAACACAGGGAGAAGGTGATTCTATTGATACAGAAAAAGGACTTTTCGCAAATTAAAAGAGATATTGAGACCTGTGTAGGAGAACGCATCAAGTTAAAGGCTAATAAAGGTAGAAGCAAAACAATAGAAAGAGAAGGAATCATTGAAAATTCATATCCATGTGTATTTGTAATACGCTTTGATAATGACTGTGAATCTATTCGTAGAATTTCTTACAGCTACACCGATGTCTTAACTAAATCAGTGGAGATTATTTTATTAAAGGACGATAAATCCATTAATGTATGCTAACTCTTATTAGAAATATGCGGAATAAAGATCGTATATAAACGTTAAAAAAATATAGAAATTCTCTTACAGAAGCGGTTTTGGGGACTGAATTATTTTGTAAGCTATGAAAACTATTTTATATGCATGTATAAAGTAGTTTTTTTTATTGAACATATGAATATTTTCTATTATGGACAAATATATATGAATAACAAAACTATTATGCTAAGGAGGCTATATATGGATATAAACTATATGTCTGAAAATATAAAGTTGTATGATTTGTCCAAAGCTATTAAGAAGACAGTTTCCATGGAATATGAACATGTTATTTCAGATTCAAAAGCGGATGTGGGAGCTGTACTGAAGGGAAATGCATATGTAACAGATGATAATGCCGTTATAGAAAATGATATGTTAAAGTTAAAAGGCAAAATGAATATTCTTATTTGCATAAGAAGTGTAAACGGTAATATTTTTAGTGTTCATAATGTTTCGGAAATAAATGAGAAGATGGATGTTTATGCTAACGAGCGCGCTCCGGTAATCATATCCAAGGTTGTCGTAGAAAAGGTCGACAGTCGGATTATTAACGAACGAAAAGTCGCTGTGAAAGTACGTTATACTGTATATGTGGATTGCAACACAGATAAAGAAATTAATATTGTTTCAGGTTTGGAAAACGGTGATAACGCTGAGATGATGACCGAAATGGTAAATATACATGCATATAACGGATGCTTCATGAAAGATACGGATGTTACCGATACATATCTTGTTCCTAATGATTGTCCCGAAGTATTCGAATTGTTATATTACGAAGCCGCTTTAAAGAGCATGGATCATTCGGTAACAGCCGACGGAATTAATGTCTCGGGTAATGTTTGCTTCAGATTATACTACTCCTTTGGTGACCGGGGAGAGAATATGAATTACCTGGAAAACTGTGCCTCCTTTAACGAATTGATTGAAACAAACGGTATGAAAGTTGACAAGATGTTTTTAAATGCAAAAGTCGCTAATTTTGTAATAAATGCTGAGCAGGATAGTGACGGAGAGTACAGGTTAATAAATTCCTCTGCAAAAATATCTTTGGCTGTTTTATGTTTTGAAGAAACCACAGTGAAAAAAGCCGGTGACGTATATGGTATTAATAACAGATTGATTCCCCAAGTTCAATCGGAGGTTTATTCTTTCCCCGTAAAAAATAGCTTGAGTACTTGTCAAATCAGCGAAACAGTTACATTAGGAATGGAAAAACAAGTATCGGAAGTATTGGGAATGGATGCTTACGCCTATGTAGCAGACCACGTTTATGATGATAACGGTATATTAACCGTAAGGGGGTCGGTACCGGTATCAATTATATATAAAGATGCTAACGGAGAGATTAATGTATTCAGTAAAGAGATGCCGTTAAGATATGAAGAGAAGATCAATATAGATTCAAAAATGATGGTAAAAGTGTCAACCGAACAAGTATCCTCAGGATATAACCTTCTATCGGGAAATGAAGTTGACATTCGTGTAAATGTAAGTTTGGCGTTTGTAGTATATGGTTCGGACTCTTTCTCATATATTAATGATATACAAGTAAATGAATACTCCGATGACAGAATACATGCAAGTCTTGTTCTACACTACTGTTCCGGGAATGAAACCGTTTGGTCAATCTCTAAGAAGTATCATATACATCAAAAAACTTTAAGACAAATGAACGGTCTTGAGGATGATGATGTATCCTTAGAAGACGGACGACAAATAATAATTCCGATGTAACAAAAACCCAAAAAATGCTTAATTTCATGCACTAAAATTAAGTTTTTGCAGTAGAATTATACATGAATAAAATATAGCAACAGGGCTCCTTGTTGTTATATTTATTAAACAGGATACCTTTAAAACTCGATTTTTAAAAGATACACCGGCCCGGGGACGCTCGATGCGGCCGCGGGTCTTATTAAACAGGATAAATTTTTTAAAAGGGACTTTTAAAAAAATTTATGCCAAGTCCGGTATGTTCGATACATACCGGGCTCTTATTTTAATATTTTCAATATGGTTAATGCATTAAATGTTCTTCTAATACTGTATACAAAATATCTTGAATACTTGAATAAATTCCTATATAATAAAACCATTATAAAAACAGAGGTAATTTATGCAAGAGAAAGCATATGCCAAAATAAATTTATGCTTGGATATTATTGATAAGAGGAAAGATGGTTACCATAACCTGGATACCGTAATGCAAACAGTTGATCTGTATGACACGTTAACAATCAATGTATTGGAAACAAAAAACCGGAGTATTTGTATTACGACGAATGATAAAAGTTTGCCTACAGATCATAATAACCTGGTGTATAAAGCGGTGGATTTGTTTTTATCTCTTGCCCGGATGGAAAACGATGTACAAATACATTTAGAAAAGAATATACCTGTTGCTGCAGGGTTAGGCGGAGGAAGCAGTGATGCCGCATGTGTGCTTAACTCGCTGAACAAACTTACCGGTGTAAATATAAAAAAAGAACTTCTTTGCGAAGAATCTAAAAAAATAGGTGCTGACATACCTTTTGCTCTTTTTGGTGGAACAGCCCGTGTTAAAGGGATAGGAGAATTGATAGATCCTATTTATCTTAAAGAAAATATTTGGCTGGTATTGATTTGTCCGAATATTTCGGTTTCTACAAAAGTTGTGTTTCAAAAATTTATTTTTGACCGAATAAGTTCTCCTGAAAAAACCGAAAATGTTGTAAAAGCATTATCTGAAGGGGATAATAAGCTTTTAGGCGCTAATTTGTTTAATCGTTTGGAATCGGTTACAATTAAAGATCATCCGGTTATAGGTGAAATAAAAAGCAAGATAATTGATACGGGAGCCTTCGGGGCGGTGATGAGTGGGAGCGGGCCTTCTGTTTTCGGAATATATGCCGATAAGCAGACGGCTATAAAAGCCCACTGTAAGTTGAACGATATATATCGGGATACATGTTGGTCAAGGTATTTAAGGACAATGAAAGGGAGTTGTTTATGAACAATAAATTATCAAAGATTAATTTAAATGATTACAAGCCCCTAAGAGAAGTCATCTTCAACAGTATTCGTGAAGCGATCATTTTGGGAGAGTTGAAACCGGGTGAAAGATTGATGGAGGTACAATTAGCTGATAAAATGGGCGTTAGTAGAACTCCCATCAGAGAAGCCATCAGAAAATTGGAACTGGAGGGGTTGGTGGTCATGGTGCCTAGAAAAGGTGCGTACGTGGCAGACTTGACCAAAAAAGACATTATCGACGTATTGGAGGTTCGTGCCGTTCTAGACGGTCTGGCAACGCAGCTTGCGGCCGAAAGAATGACCGACTCGGAACAAAAAGAGCTCAATAGGGTTTTTGAGCAGTTTGCAGGTTGTGTGGAAAAAAATAATCTGCAAGGCATAATCAAAAAGGATATTGAGTTTCATGACATTATATATAAGGCTTCACGCAATGAAAAGCTTTTGCATATTAATAATAACGTACAAGAAATGATATATAGATTTCGTGTTATTTATTTGAAAAACTATAATCCGTTTAAGGATGTAAGCAAAGAACATAGCAGAATTATGGAAGCCATCAAAGAGCGTAATCCCGTGGAGGCTCAAAAATGGGCCGTTATGCATATTAAAAATCAGGAATATACGATAATTAAAGAGTTAAAGGATACTACCTCATGAATGTATCTATAGGAACGGATATTGTTGAAATTAAACGTATAAAAAGACTGATTGAAAAGTATCGGGATAAAGAATTCATTAATCGTATATTCTGTGACGAAGAGATTGAATATTGTAATAAAAAAGGATCGGCCGGTATACAATGTTATGCCGCACGGTTTGCAGCTAAAGAAGCTGCTGCGAAGGCGTTGGGTACGGGTTTTGGAAATAAGTGCGGGTTTAATGAAATATGTATTTTAAACAAAGAATCCGGTGAACCGTATATAGTTTTAACAGGAACAGCTGAAAAAACTTTTAAGGAGCGGCATGGATGCAATATGGAGGTATCTATGTCTCACTGTCGAGAATATGCAACGGCTACGGTAATATTTATAAAAGGTGATTGAATATGAGTGTGATAACATTTATACAATGCGGAGATGTTCATTTAAGTATGCCTTTTTCATCTTTACAGAGTAAAACCGGTCTTCCTCAACAAAGAAGGATTCGGCTGGAAGAATCTTTTTTTAAAATTATAAATGAAGCTAAAAACCGACAAGTTCGGTTTTTATTGATATGTGGAGACTTATACGAAGAAAAATATATTTGCAAGGCCACTGTTGACAGCATAAATTATGAATTCGGAAAACTACAGGGTACTCATATCGTAATGATACCGGGAAATCATGATCCGTACAATGCAGGATCTTTTTATAAAAATTATCCTTGGCATAAAAACGTACATATTTTATCTGTGGATAAGCCGTTTGCCGAATTTCCCGAAGATATGACGGCAATATATAATTACAATGCATTTAAAGAATCGGATACTACAGATGCAATAAGGTTGAATAAAGATTATATAAACATTATGATGTTTCACGGCACAATTGATACCGTTTGCTCCGATGATAGATATTCACCTGTTGAATCCGATGAATTGGAGAGATATGGATTCGATTATATTGCCACCGGACACTTCCATAATAAGTTCAAACAATACGGTAAGAAAAAAACAATTTATAATGCGGGAAGCCCCGATCCTTTGGGATTTGATGAAGAAGGAGAACACATAATTTTATCCGGTCGGATTTGTAAGATCCAAAACCGGACAGAGTGTATGGTAAATGAAAATATTATATCCGATAATTTTTATAAAACCATAAATATCAACATCCGGCCGAATAAATCTTTTAACGAAATAGTAGAAAAAGTCCAAAATGAAATACAAAAAATACCCGGATATCAAAATATGTTGTGTAAAATTTATATTACCGGCAAGAAAAATCCCGGTGATTTTATTGACACCGGAAGAATAAGTGAAAAACTGAGCGAACATGTATTATTTTGTTCTGTATATGATGTTACAAAGCTTGCAATTGATATATCTTTAATCAAAAACGAACCCGGTATCAGGGGAGTTTTTGTAAAAAATGTTTTAAAAAAAATTGAAGAAGCTAGAAATCAAGAAGATAAAAGTTTTTATGAGAACATGTTATATATAGGTCTGGAGGCTCTTTTTGGAAATAAACCAAGCATTAATACCGATGGATTTAAAGAGGACGGGTGACAATTATGTATATAAAAAAAGCTATAATAAACGGCTTTGGGAAATATGATTCGGAGGAATTTGATTTCGGAAGCGGTGTTAATATTGTTTACGGTGATAATGAAGCCGGTAAATCAACCCTGCTTTGGTTTATACGTGGTATGCTATACGGGTTAAAAGGTGGAAAAGCGGGTGCCATGGGAAACCAACCGGCTATGAAAAAGTATAGACCTTGGGAAGGTTCCCGTTATTCCGGCAGTTTGCAGGTGGTATCGGATGACGGAAAAACTTATTACATTACTCGTGATTTTGAAAAGAAAAGTCTAAATATATTTGATGAACAGTACTCCGATATAACAGGAAAGATATTAACATCCAAAGATATGCAGCCCGGTGAAGTATTATTAGGTTTTGACGAAGCATGCTTTGAAAGCACATGCTTTATAGGTCCTACCGGTGCGGGACTTTCTATTCAGGATAAAAAAGATATGGAAAACAAGCTTTTAGATATAAGTCAAACCGGATTTTTTGATGTGTCGTTGAATAATGCGGTTAAAATTTTAGAGGACTATCGTAAAGAAGAAATAGGAAATATAACCGATAGAAGAGCTGTTCAAGATCGGCCTTTAAATAAAACAATAAAAAGAATAACTGAATTGGAAGACGAAAAGCACAGATATGAAAAGATAAGAAATAAAATAGAGGAACTACAATTTGAATATGAAAGTATAAAAAAAGATGCAAAAGAATGTCAAGAAAGGTTGAATATTTATAGTGTAAAAGAAGAAATTTTATCCGAAGTGGAAAAAATCACTCGCGACATATTAAAAAAGAATGAATTGGAGGATGTGGCGAAAAACTATACTGACATTAAGATCAAACTTGAAAAATTGATTCAAGAAGAAACCCAATACAAAAATGACATAAACAAATTGTCTTTTTTTTCAGAAGCAAATGAGAAGTCAGTTAAAAATGTAGCTTTATTATATGAAAAAACCAAATTATATAAGGATGATTATGATAAGGCGATTATAAACTTGAACAGGTATAAAAATGAAGAAGAAAACATTAAAAAACGGTTGGAACAATATAAAGCCTTTACAATAAATAATGATGATATAGACAGTTTACCGGAGCTTGTCCGGACAATATCCATATACGAGGCCGAAAACAAAGATAGAATAAAGCGTGAGAAACAAGATAAAATAAATAAAATAAAACGGGAAACAACTGTTTATAAAAGGGCTCTTTTAAGTACATTGTTATGTGGAACCCCTACGGTGTTTGCAGTCTTTTATTTCGGGTCTTCCATAACAGGTATTATACTTGCCTTTTTGCTTTTATCCGGTTTAATATTATTTTTTATTAAAGGCAAAAAACTTAAATCAAAATTAAGTGAAACTGATATTGAATCCTATATTGATGATTCTGAAGAATTGAGAAATCTTCGTGTAAGGTATACAGATATTTTGAATAAATTTCAATGTGAGAGTTTTGATATCTTCAAAAAAAAGCTGGATATGTACAGAAAGCTTATTACAGAGATTGATAACTTAAAAATCGGACAAGATATGCAGCAGGGAATAATTTCGGAAAAAAAGGAGTTACTGGATACGGCATATGATGAGTTTCAATCTGAAATTGAAATTTACCCTTACCGTTTTGAGCTTAACAAGGATGATTTATTAAAACGGATAGATAATGATTGGCACGAGTTTAAAGATAAAACATTTAAATTGAACTTATGCGCAAACAGAATTAAGGATTTGACCGGAGATGAAAAATCATTGGTTACACAAATGAAAAATTTGGGATTTAACAGTTTGATTGATTTGAAAAAAGGCATTCAAATTATAAATGATCACATTAAAGAAAAAATTTCAGATATCGAAAAGCAAAAAGAAAACTTCCCGGATATAAATGAATTTTTAATGAAACTGAAAAAATATGATATTAAAAATTTACAAAATGAACGTGTAGATAGTTTACAGAGAAATAAAAAAGATCGTGAGATGGAAAATAAACGATATAACGAATTATTAGTGACAATAACAAACGTTGAAAGCGAAATAAGCAGGTTGTGGAAAGAATATTCCCGATACAATAGTATAAATGAGGAACTGGAACTACTTGCTATCAGACGGGATAATCTGTTTAAGCAAGATCGCTTAATTCAAGAAACCGTGAAAGCACTGATAGAGGCCGGTGATTGTGTAAAGGGTGATATATATTTACCGTTGACTGAAAAGCTGGTACATTCTGTTAATCTGATAACGGCGGGTAAATATAAGGACATAAAAATTAGTGAAAAATTGGATATGAATACAGTAATTGATAATAACTCATCAATTAAAAATATAATTGATTTCAGTACCGGAACGGTGGAACAAATTTTCCTGGCTATGAGAATGTCGGCATTGGAGTTAATTGAAGGTTCTGTTAAATGTCCTGTTTTTGCAGATGAAATTTTTGCCGCATACGATGATAAAAGGGCGTTAAACACTTTAAAATTATTGGAGGAGGCGGGTAAAGCCAGACAAATAATTCTATTCACATGTAGAAAACGAGAACCTGAGTTAGCAAAAGAAATTGTTTCACAATTAAATATTATCAATATATGATTTATAAAAACTTTACTTTATTGCAATAAATGAACTACATTGAACCTAAGTACCATATGAGTAAGTAGTCATTGCAGTAAAAACATATATAAAAAATCATATGTTTGTCACATAATTTTTTCATTTCTACTTAAAATATTAACAAAATACTATGAGTATGGGAGTTATTATGAAAGTAAAAGAAAAATTAAAAGATTTTAAAAACCGTTTAACAGATAGGCATATGTATACTATCGTAAGTTTAACACTTGTAGGTGTTTTGCTATGGGGATTTTACCAAAACAGAAGGGCTACCGACTATGCAATGCAGTTGAACAATCAATATAACAGAATGTTCTTCGACTTGACGGATAACATGAATAATGTGGAGTCTTTGTTGGCAAAATCACTAATATGCTCATCCCCCCTAAAAACATCCGAAACCCTTCAAAAAGCATGGGGACAAGCAAACCTTGCACAATTGAACATAATTCAATTACCGGTTTCGCAACAGTACCTTGACAATACATCCAAGTTTTTAACTCAGGTGGGTGATTTGGCTTATACATTAAACACTCAAACGGCTAAAGGAAACACCATAACCAACGAGCAATATGATACCATAAAAATGCTTTATGATTATTCCAAACAAGTTAACGAAAACGTTCAAACTATGCAAGAAGCATTGTTTTCCGGTCGTATAAAATGGAATGTTATTGAAAAGGAAGGTAAAAAGTTTTTCGGTAATGTAAATCAAAGTCTACCCCAAGATACTTTTGCAGGTATAAATAAGACGTTTGAAGATTACCCTACATTAATTTATGACGGACCTTTTTCGGATCATATTACACAAATTGAACCTATTGCTTTAGGAAGCAAAGAACTGACACCGGACGAAGCTAAAGAAGTTGCCACAAAATTCTTCGGACAAGACAAAATAGCAACAATTGAGCACACCGGGACTTTAGAACAGGATACCATCCAAACGTATATTTTTGCCGTTACATTCAACAATGGTGACAAAAACCAAAAAGGAGTTATAGATATAACCAGGAAGGGCGGGTTTCCCTATTGGGCGTTGACTTCAAGATTAGTTTATGAAGCAAATCTCAATATGGAAGAAGCAACAGAGAAGGGAAAGCGGTTTTTAAGTGATTTGGGCTTCAATGATCTGACCGACACATATTATACTGTCAACGGGAATGTTGCAACTATCAATTATGCTGCGGTACAAGGAGAGTATACACTTTATCCGGACCTTGTAAAATTGCAAATTGCTTTGGATAACGGTGATATATTGGGAATCGAGTCAAAAGGGTATTTGTTTTCCCATAAAAAACGTGATATACCTGTACCGTCTCTTTCCATTGAAGAAGCAAAAGCGAATATTTCCGATCGAGTTACGGTAACCGATAGCGGTTATGCCGTAATACCGACACAATATAAAACAGAATTGTTTGTTTACGAATTCAAAGGCAAATTGGGTGATCAGGATTGTCTTATATATATTGGTACCGTATCCGGTGTGGAAGAAGAAATTTTGTTGGTTATAAATAACGAGCAGGGAATTCTTACAATGAACGCAAATGATCCTGTAGCGCAACTTCATTAAAGGATTTATATAGGTTATAATCGGAAATTTTAGACAAGGTTTTTAAATCTATATTGAATCATTACCCTTTAATTTCATAAAAACACCAAAATGATAAAAAGCGAGGGGTATCCCCTCGCTTAAATCTTTTGTGTTTATTAGATCGATTCTATATTGATCCAGGTTCTTTCTCGTATTGATAGTTCTACTGCATCTAAAACTTTGCAACATTCCAATCCGTCTTTAAAATCAGGTGTACAGGGTTGATTTTTGGCAACCGATTCTATAAATTCATATAATTCATGCACAAAAGTGTGCTCATAACCTATAACATGACCCACAGGCCACCAATTTTCCGCATACGGATGAATACCTTCTGTCGCTTGTATCAGGCGGAATCCTTGTAAACCGGGTTCATCGTTACGGTTGTAGTATTGTAATTCGTTCATTCTTTCAAACTCGAATTTAATACTTCCGTCTGAACCGTTTATTTCAAAAGTTAAAGCGTTTTTTCTTCCCGTGGCAAATCTTGTCGCTTCAAACGAGCCCAGCGCACCATTGTCAAATTCACACAAAAATGCCGAAGCATCGTCAACAGTGACCGGCACCAATTTTGAATCACCTGTTTTTGTAGCTGTTAGTCCCGTCATATTTTCTACTAACGGTCTTTCTTTAATGAATGTTTTTGTTATCCCGATGACAGATTTTATTTCGCCTGTTAAATGTCTTGCCAAATCTATTAAATGAGCGCCTAAATCACCGTGAGCACCTGAACCTGCAACGGTTTTATCGGTTCTCCAGGCGGCGGGGAAATCCGGGTCTATAAGCCAATCTTGTAGATAGGTACCTCTGAAGTGATAAATTTTCCCCAGTTTTCCCGAATCTATTATTTGTTTTGCAAGCTTTACCGCCGGTGCAAAACGATAGTTGAAACCAATTTGGTGTTTCACGTTGCTTTTATTAGCGGCTGCTAACATTTCACGAGCATCCGAAGCATTAAGTGCCAAAGGTTTTTCGCAGAAAATGTGTTTCCCATTTTCTGCTGCCGCTATAGCGATTTCTTTGTGTGCATTACTCGGGGTGGTAATATCTATTACATCGATATCTTCTCTTCTTACCAATGATTGCCAGGATGTTTCGTAACCGGTCCATCCGAATTTTTGTGAAGCGGCTTTTACACTATTTTCATCACGTCCGCATATGGCGGTCATATTGATTTTGACAGAGGGATTAAAAAACATGCCTATTCGTTGAAGAGCGTTGCTATGAGCTTTCCCCATGAATTTGTAGCCTATTAATCCAAAGTTTAAAGATTTATCCGTACTTTTTACGCCCATGTCATAACACCGCTTTCCTTAAATACCAATACTTCCTTCAAAAAGCTTATAGCTTTTTCCAAACCTTCTTCAGAGCTCATTAAGCTATCTTCGTGTTCTATGCTCAAAACATCGTCATAACCTATCATTCTCAAATTACTGACGATATCTTTCCATACATCATAATTATGACCATAACCTACACTTCTGAAAATCCATGAGCGAGAAATTTCGTCTCCGTAATGTTTGGTATCCAATACACCGTTTGTCCGGGTATTCAATATATCTATCTTGGTGTCTTTAGCATGGAAATGATAGATGGCATTTTCCAATTTTCTTATGGATGCAACAGGGTCTATACCTTGCCAGAAAAGATGACTGGGGTCGTAATTGGCACCTATTGTATTTCCTACGGCATTTCTTAATTTTAATAATGTTTCAGGATTATAGACACAAAAACCCGGATGCATTTCCAGACATATTTTTGTAACTCCGTGTTCATTTGCAAATTTTACAGTCTTGTCCCAATAGGGGATTAAAACTTCATTCCATTGATATTCCAGGATTTTTAAAAAATCATCCGGCCAGGGGCATGTTACCCAATTTGGATACTTGGCTCCGGGTTGATCTCCAGGGCACCCGGAAAAGGTTACTACTCTGTCAAGTCCCATTTTTTCAGCTAATAAAACTGTTTTTACAAAATCCTCATGGAAGCTGTCGGCTATATCTTTTTGAGGATGGACCGGGTTACCGTGACAACTTAATGCACTTATTTCCAAATTATACTTTTTGACGGTATCTGTAAACTTATTGCACTCATTATTATCGGATAATAAGCTGTCAACGTTGCAGTGGGCTTTACCCGGATAACCGCCTGTACCGATCTCAACCGCTTGCACTCCAAGATTTGACAGGTAACTTAAAGTTTGTTCAAACGGTTTGTTTGAAAATAATACTGTAAAAACACCTAGTTTCATTTTTGTGAAACCTCCTTATTTAAAATTCTTATATCTTTGCCGATAAATTTTATTATAGAAAAATCTCCGGCGATTCTTGATGCTATCCTTTCGGAATAAATATCATAAAGCTCGTTAATAGTGCTGTTTGTTATCAGAATTACTTTACAAGTTGAAGTTAAGTCATTCTTTTTTCTAATTTCAAGTATATTTAACAACTGTGAATACCTGGAATCGGTCATTTTTTCAGTACCCATATCATCAATAATCAATAAATTACAAGATAATAGATAAGCATAATCCTCTGAAAACCGATTATGATCTATTAAATAACCGGATGTAATTTCGAAAAACATAGGTGCTGTAATTACAATTACGGAATATCCTTTAAGCAAAAGATCATAAGTAATGCAATTTGCTACAAAAGTCTTCCCAAGTCCGGTATTACCGGTGAAAAGCATATTTTTTGTTTCGGGGTTACTAAAAGTCGATATAAAGTCCATGCATTTTTCTTTTATTGCAAGAATCTGTTGTCGAGGTGATTTTTTAATGCCGTATACATTAGGATCAGGTTCACAGGGATATAACGTTTCATCAAAGAAATTAAAATTTTGATTTGAAAAAACAGCATAATCCCGGTGCTTGCCAAGAATATGTTTGATTACCTCAGAATAGCATTTGCACCTGTCACCGTCTTTATTTATAAATCCGGTATCTTGACATATATTACATACAAATTGTGCATCCAGGTATCTTTCGTCATACGAATTCTCAATCAAAATGGTGCGTAATTTTTCACTTAATTTTTTAAACTCAATTTCAGAAGCCTCCATGGCTTCTTTATGAGAAAGCTTACCTTCAATAATCTCCTTAGAGAATTTTATCCCGGTTTGTGACAATTCAAAGAAAGCTTGTTTTAAAGATGGTATATCATCTATCAATTTTTTTTTCCGATCTTCAGCCGATCTGACAGCCGACCGGTGTCTGCTTGTATATTCGTCTTTTACGATTTTATGAATGGAATCCATTACTTAAAGCTCCTCATATAAACTTTCAAGAAATTCTTTATCATACTTCCTTTGAGTAAAGTTCTCCAATTGAGCGGGTTTCTTTGAGTTTTTGATATCGGTCTTTCCTTTTTTATATACCTTGGTATTTTCAAATTCTTCTATTTGTTTCAGTTCATTGAGATTGTTATTATGCCAATTGGTAATTATTTTATCAAAATAATTTATATTAGGGTTATTAATATTAGCTGCGTTTTTTAATGCCATTTCAATGACATCAAAATTATAACCATATTCATTCACCCATTTTTCCACCAATTTCTCTTCATATACGGTCAAATTCCTACGAAGTCTCAGTTGCTTTGTAATTCGATCGGATATCATAGATATTTTAGATCTGGATTTTAAATAAATCTGCAGATCGAAATCGGTTTTAATATTTTTATTATACCAATCTTCAGCTACTTTTGAAATATAACTGTTATTACCCAATGCGTTTCTTTCATAACACATATGAAATAATTGGTACATAACATCGGTATCAAATTTAAACTTTTCAAACCAAGTGCCGATGTCACTATACCATGTAATTCCCATAACACCTTGAAAAAATTCATTATTAATGGCACGAATAACAGTATCATGTTCAGGTGTTATACTTTTTACAGTCTGATTACCTGTTTCATTAGTATAATATTTTTTTATTTCCATATCTTTTATATCATTAATTAATAGTACATTATTGTTGACTGTTGCCAAACCGTTTTCAACGAAATATGTAAATGCGTCCTTAACCGTATTTTTATCGACATTTAATCCGCAAGCAACGGTATTTTCATTAATTGATTTATTATATCCGTCAAGAAACAGGCAATATATGTATATTTTAAAATAATCAGAATCCATTTTCGAAATATATTGCGATATAAATACATCCGGTACCTGTGTATCGGAATACAACATTTTTTTTGCTACATTTAGACCTTTAATTTCCATTTAGTGCCACCTGATAAATAAAATAAATATAATTATAACACATTTATTCTTTTCCCGAAATATGAGTAACCTTGTTATAGGTTAAACCGGTTTTTGTAAAACTACTAATTAAACTCAATTAACATTTATAACCTTGGTAATAAATTAGCTTTTTCTTTATAGTAACATAATAAGAGATTATTGTACAAATTAATATATGATTTCACTGCATAAACTTACTTATTATTAATTCAATTTTTGCAGATATCACCAAACAGAATTTACCAATAAAAAATTTCATTTTGTTATTGATTTTTTTCAAAATTTATATTATGATATTCTTTGCTGTAGAAATATTGAATTTATTATGTGCCCATGGCTCAATTGGATAGAGCACTCGGCTACGGACCGAGGGATTGGGGGTTCAAGTCCTCTTGGGCACGCCACAGTTATACACAATTATATAAATACTATTTAACGAAGAGGGGCATTACCCTCTTGTTTTTTACTTGGATTCTCGATGAATAAATTTTTTACTACCATAAATGAATAAACATGTATGATGCACATAAAAAATGTGTTATTGCGAAACATAGATTAAGTACCGATGTTAAACTTTTTACCGGTATAATTTATTGTAAGAATAACCCGGTTTATGCTACAATAAATTTGTGTATATTTTACAAGAGTCAAAAAGGAAAAGATTATGAATAAGCAAAAAAGGTCTTCTGTTTGGTGGAGTATTTTGTTGATAGGTATTTATTTATGGATACAGGTAGTGACATCTATAATATTTACAGTGGTTTATATGTTGACCGATATGTTCCGTACCGGACAAACGGAACCTTTTACATTTGATCGATTCATACAAAATTTTATGGGTGAACGACTGCTGACAATTCTTTTTATATCGTCTATATTATCTTTAATTATATGCTTATTTATATATAGGTGGAGAAAGATTAAAAATTATAGCCATATGAAGTTAAATTCTACAAGTTCGGGCTTTTTATTACTGGCAATACCCACCGGATTAGCTGTAGAGTTTACCGCAATGATAATTTTCGCTTTAACCGCATCTGTATTTAAACAATCCGCCGATGCATACGAATCAATGGTTTCCGGTCTGACTACGTCGGTGTTTGCTTTTATAACCATAGGAATCGTCGCTCCCATCGTTGAGGATCTAATATTTCGTGGTATGATATTGAACGAACTGCGAAGAAACTATTCTGTAACCGCAGCTATCATTATACAGGCGGTACTTTTCGGTTTTATGCATTTAAATATTGCTCAAGCGGTTTACGCAACATTTGCAGGCTTGATCTTAGGGATGATTGCGGTTGCCGCAAATTCTGTATGGCCGGCGGTGATCGGTCACATAATAATGAACAGTTCGGCTCTTTTATTGTCATATTTGGACGAAGAAAAAGTAAACGCCCTTTTAATACCGGTAGTAGCTTTGTCTTTTGTTTTCTTGTTTATTACTTGTCGCAAGCTTATAGTAAAAATAAAAAATATGAACATGTCAACAGAAGAACAACCGGATGTATTCATTTAGAATAGATTACCGGGTCACAGTAAATGAGTTTTTACAGTGAAATCATATAATAATCCGATAATTTTGGACCGGAAATATTGTATCAATATGGAATATTCGTTTGATAAATAATAGTTTTTGAGTTACAATATGTATTGAGCGAAAAGTAAGAGGAGGATCATAATGATAAAATATAATCCCGATATTTACGGTATGGAATTTGCTTATGACGAATTTAACGGTATGCCATGGAAACAGGTGGGCGGTTCAGGATTAAGAGCACCGGTTATAGGTTTGGGAACATGGAAGTTCGGTTATCCTCAAACGGGTGACGGAGCGCGCGTTGATGAGAAGGATGCAATGTCATTACTCGATAAGGCCTGGGAGGAAGGTGTTTTATTATGGGATACCGCCAATAGGTATAACGCATCTTCGGGAAATTCGGAAAGAGTCTTGGGTAATTGGTTCCGGAAAAATCCGGAAAAAAGGAGAGATGTAATTCTTTGTACAAAAATGTTCGGAACAATGGACGGCAGAACTCCCAATCATTGCAGACTGTCCAGAAATAATATAAAAGATGCTGTATATGCTTGTCTTGAAAGATTACAAACCGAATACATCGATCTATTATATTTTCATTCTTTTGACGGATACACTCCTGTGGAAGAAAGCTTATCGGCTATAGAAGACCTGGTCGCCGGTGATTATATAAGATACCTGGGTGTATCAAACTTTAAATTGGAACATATGCAGTTATACACGAAAGTGAATCAAGAACTTTCAAACAGAACTCGTGTTGTTGCGGTACAAAACAAATATGACCTTTTAAACGGGGAATATGCTCCTAACCAAGGGGTTCTGGAGTTTTGTGCAAAAACCGGTATATCATATATACCGCACGGACCGTTAGCGTCCGGTCTGCTGACAGACCGTTATCTGGATGTAAATAAAGTTGGTAAAGGGGATCGTTTGTTTGACGAGGGATCATTTAACCCGGGTACTATGAAAACTCAACTGGACAAGGTTGGAGCTATAAAAAAAGTAGCTGATGAGTTCGATCTGACAGTGAGTGAACTTGCACTTGCATATATGCTTACTATAGACGGAATGGGCAGCCAGATACCCGGAGCTTCGACCGTAGGGCAATTGATTTCCAATGCAAAAGCGGGAAAGGTTGTCTTAAGTGAAGAAGCCAAAATAGAAATGAAAAAAATTACAGGAATCTAAATTATGATTCTATTGCAAAAAGCTTTACTTTATTGCAGTGAAATCAAATTATAACTTTTAAAATATATTTTATAATTTTATCCGGCCTATAAACCTAAACGGCTATAGGCCTTTTGTCGAATTTATTATATTTATGGCGGTGGAGTGAAATGAGTAATATGGTTAACACAGAAAAATCTTTTTTTAATATCAGTCATTTGTCTTTGCGAGCGTTGATTTTAGGAGCCGTAGGGTCGGCTGTAATTACGGCAAGCTCAACATATGTGGCATTGCGTATGGGTGCTTTGCCATGGCCTACTGTTCTTGCTGCAATTATGTCTATGGCGTTGTTGAAAATTTTTGGTAAAACAACTCCTAATGAAGTGAATATCACTCAAACCGCTATGACTGCAGGCGCTATGGTAGCGGGAGGTCTTGCTTTTACTCTTCCCGGTATATGGCTTGAAGGAAACCCGTCGCAACAAGACCTTTTTATGCCTGTTTTATTGGTATCCTTTGCCGGTATTACAATGGGAACTGTTCTAACTTGGGTGTGGAGATCCAAATTGTTAAAGAGACAGAATTTGCCTTTCCCAATAGGGATTGCCGCTGCTGAAACTATACAAGCGGGAGACATAGGTGGAAAAAGGGCGGGATATCTGTTCGGCAGTATGGGAGTAGCGGCGATTTACACAGTTATACGTGATTGGTTCGGAAAAATTCCGTCATACATAAGTTTTGACGCTTTAGCGGGACATAACATTTTTACCGGAATACTGATGTGGCCAATGGCACCCGCTATAGGCTATATGATAGGTACCTTGTACTCCGGAGTGCTGTTTATCGGGGCTGTTTTTGCATATTTTTTATTGTTACCCATAGGAGTCGCAACAGGTATTTTTGTCGATGTTGCCGCAGCATCTACTTTTAGGGAAACATTAGGTCTTGGGTTAATGGTAGGCTCGGGCTTAGGGGTGATTTTATCTTTTGCACTGGAGAGTTTAAAAAACACAAAATCCGGTCAAACCGGCATGAGGAATGAACATAAGCCTGCAAGCTCTTCAAAAAAGCTTATGATATATACTTTTGTGTATGCTTTAACCTTAATATTTACACTTGCAGCCGGTATAGATTTATTTTCGAGTATACTGTTAATGGCAGGAGTATTTTTGGCAACGCTTATGGCTTCATTAATCACAGGACAAGCCGGGATAAATCCTATGGAAATATTCGCTATAATAATATTTATTGCCATTCGTTTCATACTAGGATTATTTTCAATACAGATTGATATTATATCTTCACTGTTAATAGCAGGTGTAATAGCGGTGGCATGCGGCTACGCGGGGGATACCTTATTTGATTATAAAGCCGGTGAAATCTTGGGCACCAATCCGAAAGCACAGTTAGTGGCCCAGGTAATCGGAGGTATAGTCGGAGCGGTGACCGCTACGGCAACAATTTTTGTTGTTATCAATCAATACGGTCCCGTAGGAAGTCAGTCTCTCCCCGCACCACAAGGTTTAATGGTGTATAGCATGGTGGGTGGAACATATAATCCTGCGGTTTTTTGGATTGCAGCGGCTATAGGAGCGATTTTAGTATTATTGAAAGTACCTTCCATAACCTTGGGAATAGGGATTTATTTATCTTTCGGATTTTCTCTGGCTATATTCTTAGGTGGTTTGATACAATATATTGTTAAAAAATTAAAGAAGAACAAGACCGGGAATAACGGACTTATTATTGCATCGGGATTATTTGGAGGGGAAAGCTTAATTGGTGTTTTAATTCCTATTATAAAAATGTTTACGGAGTAATTTATATGAGTGTAACTATTGGAATCGATATAGGCGGCAGTACTACTAAAATCGTCGGTTTTACAGATGAAGGGATAATAGCTCCCTTTTTCGTAAGAGCCGATGATCCTGTAGCGTCATTGTACGGAGCTTTTGGCAAATTTATCTCACAAGAAAACATAAGTTTAAACGAGGTGGACCGAGTGATTATGACCGGAGTAGGCTCGTCATATATTAATAAGCCTATTTACGGTCTTCATACAGGAAGAGTACAGGAGTTTATTGCCATAGGTCTCGGGGGACAATATATAAGTAAGCAAGATAGAGTGATTGTTATAAGTATGGGAACAGGTACAGCCGTCATAAAAGCTGACAAAACCAACATAACACATATCGGAGGTTCCGGTGTGGGAGGGGGCACAATATTAGGTCTTGCGGATAAAATATTAAAAATCAGAGATATAAACGCACTTATACATCTGGCCAAAGACGGCGACCTGGGAAAAGTAGACTTGCTGGTTCAAGATATATCTCAAAACCTTATTCCGGGTTTGCCGCCGGATACTACCGCTGCAAATTTTGGTAAAAGAGATGATATGGCGACTCCGGCCGACCTGGCTTTAGGTATTTTAAACCTGGTTTTTCAGACCATCGGTATTATAGCAAATTTTGCCACTAAGGGCGTTGACATAAAGGATGTTGTCTTAACGGGAAACCTGACTACTATTCCTCAGGCAAAAACCGTTTTGAACGGTCTGACACGACTTTATGATGTAAATTTTATCATACCGGCGTATTCCGAATATGCAACATCGGTTGGTGCAGCATTAGCTTATAAGTATGACATACCAATTGAAAGAATACAATAACATTATGATTATAAGAGGGGAATAGATGAAAAAGGTCTTATTATATATAGCTTCAATTTTATTTTTACTTATAGCAAGCCCTGTTAATGCGGAGCTTACCTATCCAAAAATATATATACCGGGTGCGGATGCATATGTTTTAATGGAAGTGGAATCAGGTAAAATATTAGCTGAATACCAATCCAATAAGCAATTGTATCCCGCCAGTACCACAAAAATAATCACAGCCATACTGGCCATAGAAAACGGTAATATGAATCAGGAAATGGTTGCCAGTCAGACAGCGGTCTTTGATATAGGCAAAGATGGGATGAATATAGGGATCCAAGCCGGTGAAATAATAAAAATGAAAGATTTGCTTAATGCAATGCTTATTGTTTCGGCTAATGAGATTGCCAATATTCTGGCAGAAAATATTTCCGGTACCAGAGAAGAGTTTATGAAATTGGTAAATGAAAAGGCAAAGGAGATTGGTGCTGAAAATACTAATTTTACAAATCCCAGCGGAATGCATCAGGATAATCATTATACAACGGCTCTTGATTTAGGTAAAATTTCCTGTTACGCCATGCGTAACGATATATTCAGGTCGATTGTTAAAAAGACTTCATACAATATGCCGGCGACTAATAAACATACTTCTTGGAATACATTGTATACCAGTAATATACTATTGAGAAATAATAATTTTGACGGATATGAAATTACCGGAGTTAAAAGCGGATACACCAATCCTGCAGGAAGATGTCTTATAACATCTGCAAAAAACGCCGACGGTGTAGAATTAATTGCGGTAGTTATGGGTGTTCGCAGCGGAGATACGGCACAAACGCTAACTAATATAACCACCGATTTATTTAAATACGGTTTCAATAATTTCAAAAATATTGAGATTATCGGAAAAAATGTTTATTTAGGTCTTATAGAGCCGAATAATGCTCGTGATAAACAGCCGGTAGTTGTATTGGCACAAGATGACCTTACTGTTTTCACATTACAAACGGTGGATCCTGAAAAAATCGAACATAAAATTAATTTAAAGGAAGATTTTAAATTACCTGTAAAAGCCGGAGATGTTTTGGGAGAGGCGAATTTTTACTATAAAAATGAGCTATTAGGTACTGTAAACATAATTGCGGGGAACAATGTTTACACTGATCTTACAGTTAAATACAACAATTCTTCTTATGAAAACAAACCGGTTGAGGATTCAATTACCGACGGTAATGAAACAAATTCAAACCGGACTGATAATTCTCAGAATAAAAAACAACCTGTTTGGCTTTTAATTGTTAAATTTATTATTATATCAATATCAGTTTTGATATTGGCATATATAACTCTTGTTTTGGTAGTTATAACTAAAAAGAAGTTAAAAAAAAGGTAAAAGGAGAGTACGATTATGTATTTTATCGACGGCAAAGTAGCAAAAACTTGTAAAGATCTTAGCGAATATATTCAGATTAAATTATCTGACTTGCAGGCTATGTATACAAAAGGACGATTCGGTGATATTAAAAATCCGAATTTATCTAATGCACAATGGTGTGTTTATGAGCCGGGAATAGTATGGGCAAACAAGGATGACCATGCTTGGTTCAAGATTAAGGTAATCGTTCCCGATGAGTACAAGGGTAAATCTTTGTCGGTGATAATAACTTCCTATCAAAAAGGTTGGGATGCCACAAATCCTCAATTTATAGTATATTTGAACGGACAATTGATTCAAGGTGTAGATATAAATCATACAAGAATAAAGTTGACCGATTGTGCATGTCCGAACGAAGTGTTCGAAATAGATATGGAAGGTTATAGCGGAATGATATCCGAGCAAAAAGATTTTAAAGCGGAATTATATGAAGTGTTCGAAGATGTAAAAGCACTTTATTACGATTTAAAAGTTCCATTGGATATAATCGGTTTTATGGATGATAACGATAAGTCCAAACATGATATGCTACGGATATTAAATGAGACGTGTAATATTATTGATTTTAGAAAACCCGGAAGTGATTTGTTTCATGAATCTGTGAGAGAAGCTCATAAATATATAAAAATCGAAATGTATGAAAAGCTAGCCGATCGATCGGATACCATTGCAACCTGTACCGGGCACACTCATATTGATGTGGCATGGCTTTGGACAGTTGAACAAACAAGAGAAAAGACAGCCAGAAGCTTTTCTACCGTTTTACGTTATATGGATCAATACCCTGAGTATATTTTTATGTCCAGTCAACCTCAATTATATAAGTTTCTTAAAGAAGATTACCCCGAAGTATATCTGCGTGTAAAAGAAAAAGTCGCCGAAGGTCGTTGGGAGGCGGAAGGTGGTATGTGGCTTGAAGCCGACTGCAATGTTACCTCAGGAGAATCGTTAGTTAGACAAATCCTTTTTGGAAAGACTTTTTTCAAAGAAGAATTCGGTATCGATAATAAAATAGTATGGCTCCCGGATGTGTTCGGTTATAATGCCGCAATGCCCCAAATAATGAAAAAAGCCGGTATTGATTATTTTATGACTACCAAAATTAATTGGAATCGATTTAATAAAATGCCTTATGATACTTTCATATGGAAAGGTTTGGACGGAACCGGTATTTTGACTCATTTCATTACTACACAAGAAGCAGATCAAAAAAGATTTTTTACCACATACAACGGAATGTTGAATCCAAGTTCGGTAATTGGTGCATGGAGAAGATACGGTCATAAAACAGAAAATGAAAATGTGCTGATATCATATGGTTACGGAGACGGAGGCGGCGGACCTACCGAAGAGATGATTGAAAATATACGAAGAATGAACAAGGGTTTGCCCGGATGTCCTAAAACCGTTCAGGGCAAAGCTTTGGACTATTTTAACGAATTGGATGAAAAGTTCTCTGAATCCGATAGTACACCTAAATGGACCGGTGAATTATATCTGGAATATCATAGAGGAACCTACACCTCTATGGGAAGAAATAAGAGAGCAAACCGAAAGTGCGAGTTTATGTTACATGACATTGAATTTTTGTACTCATTGTTAATGAAAGATGGAACTACAGATTATCCCGGATGTAAAATAAATTCAATGTGGGAAACGGTTTTATTAAATCAATTTCATGATATATTACCCGGATCGTCTATAAAGCAAGTTTATGATGTTACATTGAAAGAATATGAGCAGCTGTTAGATCAAGGAAAAGAATTGATAGATAAAGCTTTAGATATTATAGGAGATAATGTTAAAAGCCAAGAACCCACCTTGCTAGCTGTAAATTCATTAGGTTTCAATAGAAACGGGCTTATAGAATTTAAATCGGATGGTTTGGTAAACGCATTAGAAGATCCGGTTACAAAAAAAGTATATGATGTGCAGCAGACATACGAAGGAAAGTTATTATCTTATGTTGAAAATATTCCTTCAAAAGGATATAAAGCATTTAATATAAAAAATGAGAAATCATCTTCAACTAAAACGTTGTTTGTATCAGAGAACCGGTTACAGAATAAGTACTTTGACATAAAGATAAACGAACAAGGTAATATATTATCAATTTATGATAAGGTAAATGAGCGGCATGTATTAAAATCGGATGCCTGTGGTAATGTATTTCAAGTTTTTGAAGACCGTCCACGGTCGGATGAAAATTGGAATATTGAAATATATTATCCTCAAAAGAAGTATGAAATCGACGACTTAGAAAGTATACAAGTAATAGAAGCCGGTCCGGTACGTGGCGGTATAAAAATAAAGCGCAAATTTTTCGACTCTTATATAGTACAAGACATATATATTTATTCTGATATCCCCAGAATAGATTTTGATACGGTTATAGATTGGAAAGAAAAGCAGCTTCTTTTAAAGACCGCTTTCCCTGTAAATGTTCATGCTGAAAAAGCTTCATACGATATTCAATTCGGCAATGTGGAAAGAACCACACATACCAATACTTCGTGGGATGTTGCAAGGTATGAGGTTTGTGCGCACAAGTGGGCGGATTCATCTCAATTTGATTTTGGTGTCAGCTTGTTAAACGATTGTAAATACGGTCATGACATACGAGAAGGAGTAATGAGGTTAACATTGCTGAAAAGTGGTATATATCCTAATCCTGACGCTGATAAAGAAGTTCATAGAATTAAATACTCACTTGTACCTCATGCAGGTACATGGAGAGAATCCAATATACCTGAGATGGGGTATGATTTTAACGTTCCCATGTATGTAACAAAGGGTAATATGGCGAGTAAATCGGTTATGCCATGTGAATTGTCATTATTTAGAACCAATGGTATAAAAAATGTTATCATGGAAACTGTAAAAAAGTGCGAATGGTCGGATGAGTATATAATTAGAGTGTATGAGTGTTTCAATATGAATTCGAAATGCAGCATATGGGGTTGTAAAGATTTGCTTTATGTAAAAGAATGTGACTTAATGGAAAACGATATAGCCGATATAGCTACCGATGCTGATAAATTTACATTTGAGATCTCTCCATATGAAATTAAGACATTTAAAGTAAAGTTTGTATAGTTTAAGGTTTGAATCGACTTTAAAAATCTATCCGGTTTGGTGGGGGTTT
Source organism: uncultured Clostridiaceae bacterium (assembly GCA_964547525.1). GTDB lineage: Bacteria > Bacillota > Clostridia > JAAYHZ01 > JAAYHZ01 > CAZJOD01. The sequence continues at coordinate 10,503 of CAZJOD010000011.1, read as the reverse complement.
TCTAATTTGTGTCATAATGTATATTATCGATGCCGCTTTGTTATTGAAAATCCCTTCATAAATCAGCAGTGTGTAAAATTATAAAAATGCTTTGTTTTTATCTGTATTTTTAAACCCGGTGGAGGTTGTGATGAAAAGAAGATGTATTGACTACGTAAATGTATTTATGGGCACGGCAGGCAGCGGTCATGCAATAGCAGGTCCTCAGCTTCCTCACGGTATGATGAAACTAAATCCTGACACTGATAGACTTCCCTGTGCGGGATATGATTATACCGATTTGAAAATACTGGGATTTTCACATACTCATACCGAAGGTGCGGGAGCAAGCGGAGGACGTGGAAATATACTTCTGACCGGGTGTTCGGGAAGTGTAAAAACCGATGAGGCCGAATACGGATCTACATTCGATCATGAGTGGGAGGAAGGAAGAGTCGGATATTATAAGGTTAACCTTAATTCATATAATATAGACGTTGAACTTACAAGCTCATACCATACGGGCTTTCACAAATATACATTTTTTAAGTCCGACCCTGTGCCATATCTGATCGTAGACATAGGACATACTTTAGGTAGTAAAAACAATTGTACCGGGTTACTTTTAAATGTCCTTGACAAGCATAACTTAAACGGATATGGGGAGTTTCCCATTGTACCCGGCAAGGGGAGACCGCCGTATGTTCTTTACTATCATATCGAATTTAATCAACCGGTGATAAAATACGGTTTATGGGATAATAACGGTTATTGTGAAAGTGTTTTACAGGTTACAGGCACGAAAGGAGGGGGTTGTTTTTGGTTTGATCCCCAAGTAACCGAGGTTTGTGCCAAAGTTTCTATTTCTTATGTAAGTGTAGAAAAAGCAAGAGAAAATATGATGCGTGAAATACCGCATTGGAATTTTTTTAAGGTTGTAAGTCAAGCGGAAAATGAATGGGAAAAGTTATTATCACGTGTAATTCTTGAAGGACGGGACGAAGACAAAAAATGCGTCTTCTATTCAGGGCTATATCGTGCCTTGAATCAACCGGTAAACTATAACGAGTATGGAGTATCACTTGATCTGTTCGGTGAGAAACCGGATTATGATGACAGAGGTTTTTATCTGGATGATTGGGCTATTTGGGATACATTCCGAACAACACACCCGTTGCAAACCATTATTGATTGGGAAACAAGAGATGATATTATTTACTCGTTAATAAAAATATATGAAAAAGGCGGGTGGCTGCCGGTTTGTACTTCTCCTAACAAAGGCTACCATCCCGAAATGATCGGGCACAATGCCATATCGGTAATACTTGATGCCTTAGTAAAAGGTTATGATAATTTTGATATTGATAAAGCTTTCGAGGCTGCTAAAAAGTCATCTATGGAATATTCGCCCGAATTAAGGCGTTTAGGTACTCCTTTGGAGTATCTTGAATTAGGATATATACCGGGCGGTCCCGACTGTGTAGATGATAACTTTTGTGTTTCAATTACTATGGAATTTGCTTATGCCGATTGGTGTACAGCTATGTTGGCCAAATTAGCGGGCAAAGAACAGTATTATGAATATTTTATAAAACGTGCAATGAACTATGCCAACCTGTTTGATCGCAGTATAAGCTTTGCTCGAAGAAAAGATGTAAACGGTGAATGGATTCATCCTTTCGACCCGTCCGATTCATTTAAAAACGGTTTTTGTGAATGTTCTTCTTGGGAATACACATTTTTTGTACCACATGACGTACAAGGGTTGATTAATTTAACAGGTGGAAAAGAAGCTTTTATAAACAAACTTGACAATTTTTTTGAAGGTGAATACTTTAATTATTTAAATGAAACGAGTTTACAAGTACCTTATCTGTATGTATATGCAGGTGCTCCCTGGAAAACACAATATATTGTAAGGATATATGCGGATAAAATATATAAAAACGCTCCTGACGGCTTATGGGGAGAAGACGATGCCGGTGCCATGTCGGCATGGTATGTTTTTTCTGCAATGGGTTTTTTCCCTGTATGTCCGGGTCAAGGTGCATATGTTTTAGGTTCTCCTTTATTTGACAAGGTTACTTTGAAAACGAAACACGGTAAGCAATTTATTATAGAAGCAAAAGACAACTCCGTTTTAAACATATATGTAGAACAAGTATTATTTAACGGAGAACCTTACCTGAAAAGTTATTTAACACATGAAATGCTTACAAACGGTGGGATATTGACGTTTATAATGAGCGATAAACCAAACTATAGTTTATTTAAAGAAAACGTGCCACCTTCTCTTTCAGAGTTTCAAAACAATAGACCTTTAAATATTGAGAAAATAAATTATAACCCTCCCGATTTAAAATTTTACGGGCATTCGATTGATGAAATAAAAAGCCAAAATTTATGTTGTATCAATGATGACTATTTAACACATAAAACAACTGAAGCCTATTTTTTTCAAAATAATAAAGAAATTATAATTTATTCAAAAGGTAATATGTCAAGAACGGAATATGGAATCGTATATTTGAAAGAGCCTGTAATAGGTGACTTTGAGGTGCAAGTAACAATAAGTCGATATGATCTGTCAAGTCCTTACGCACCGGCAGGCATACTGATATCAGACAACATACGGGATATAGATATATACGGTTTGGGCGAGAATGACATCACTGCAGGTGCTATGGCAAAAAGAGGATATTATATATATGGTTACTCACCGGAATGTGTATATTCCGAAGGTTATAAATATGCTTTCCACTGTCCAAAACCCGGCTGTACAATAAAACTTATAAAACTAGGAGATGAATATTTAGCTTACTATAAAGAAACAGGCATGGAAAATTGGCAATTTATAAACAGTGTCAGACCGGGGGTAAAAATTGATCAAAGCTATATAGGAATATACCAAGGCTCAAGTAGTCCGGATTTAAGAAGAGTTGTATTCACTGATTTTAAAGTAGTAACATATTCCCAATAGGTTTAACAGTGACAAAAACTAATAAAATTTATATATATATAATAGCATAGAGGAGTTGATCATTTTGAAATATAAAGTCATTCCAATATTTCTAGTGGTATGCTGCATTTATTTATTTAGTGCATGCAGCAAAGAAACGACGGATGGTATAAGTCAATCGACGATCTTAAACGGAACTGCTACATTGGAAAATGTGACTCAAAGCGAAACCACCCCTATAATCAAAGATGAAACCTCAGAAACAACCGAAACCGAAAAAGCCGAGAAAGAGCAAACGGTTACTACCGAAACTACAAAAGAAACGGTTACCGTCACAACAAAAGCGACCGAGAGCGAGGTAACCGTTAGAGTGACTGAAAAACCGGATTTTTCTAAAATGACTGATTTGGAAAAATACAGGTGGGAAAGGGAGCAGATAAAAAACGATCCCGAGAGAAAATTCCTATATGATAATGACGGTTGCGACATAGTATATTACACCGGATCGGTTTCAATAGAATCTGCACTGGCAACAAGATTCTATCCTTTAAAAGGCACTTCTGTAGATGCCGTATTCTATACTCCATGGTCATCAGGTTTTAATATGTATACTCATGACACCCAAAAAGGTCAAATTTTTGATAGCGTAGAGTCTGACTTTAAAAACAATAAAGCTCATTTATTTATTGAAGCGGGAATTGATTATTTTGAAGCTATGGTAGATTATTGCCATGACATTGATATGGAAATATTTTTTACCATGAGGATGAACGATACTCATGATAACCAGGGCGGCTGGTATGGGGATATAATGTTCAATATTAACACATTTAAAAACGAAAACCCCGAAATGCTAATCGGGGAAAGAAATAAGAATCCCATATATGGGACATGGACGTCTGTAGATTATACCCGGCAAAAAATACGTGATATGGCTTATGAGGTATTTGAAGAAGCTTGTCAAAAATATGATATTGACGGTATACATTTAGACTTCTTCAGACATCCCTGCTTCTTTAAAGATGCCGCTAACGGTTTGGAGTTAACACAAGACACAATGGATCTTATGACCGACATGATCAGGCGAATAAGAGAAATGACCGAAAGAGAAGGCATTAAAAGAAGCCGACCTATATTGGTTTCAATACGTGTTCCGGACAGTGTTGAATTTTGTAGAGCCATTGGGCTTGACATCGAACGGTGGATGCAAGAGGACCTAATTGATCTTTTGGTTACATCAAGCTATACACAATTAAATTATTGGGAATATAGTGTGGAGCTGGGGCATAAATACGGTGTGAGAGTTTATCCGTCTATTGATGAAACAAGGGTAAGAGACGATAATGCTAACAGATCACGCATGACATTGGAAAGCTATTACGGAAGGATAACAAATGTATTTCATTCCGGTGCTGACGGGTTTTTATTGTTTAATTACTATAATTATTCATCGCCTATTTTTAAGGTAGGGGATGACATGGAAAAGATATCATTATTTAACAAACATTACTTTGCGTCCTATAGAGGAGTAGGTTATTTTTCAAGAACTTGGCCGCATAAAGACTTTATAAATATACCAACGGTCAACCCCTATGATAAGGTGGAGTTATTAAAGGGTAATACTGTAACATTAGTTTTTCCAATCGGTGAAGATTTAAATGCGGCACTGGAAAAGAATAAAAAGCCTACGTTATATTTTAGAATGTCATTGGCACAAGTCAAGCAGAAAGATAAAATCGTAGTGAGGTTAAACGGAAAGGTTATGGAGCGACCATTGGGAATACCCTCTATTCTGGCTTATATACTACAGCCTGAACATCTGGTTCAAGGTATGAATGTATTGGAGATAACCATGCTGCCCGACGGAGACGAATTGATTTACATAACAGATGTGGTGGTTGATGTTAATTATTAGTAGCTGAGTTTTTTGCAAATATTAAATATAACACAAAAAAGAGGGTGTACACCCTCTTTTTAATACTGTTTGCATTTTTTAAACGATAAATTATTCTAAAATCAAGACACAATAATCCTCTAATCGATCAATGTGTATGGTGCTTAATTTTTTATCAAATGAAACTTTAGGTCCGCCTTCAGTTGAGGTTACGTTCTCAATATATTTGGGTAAATTTATCTTAATGTCTATATTTTCTATAGGAATTATTCTTTCTATAGGTCTGGTCATTTCACCGGTCATATTAACCAAATGGATAAAGTAACGATCGGATTCTTTTTGATAACGTACAATAACCTCGACAGATTGTGGAGCATTGGTAAATATAATGGGATTGGCATGATTTACTATAATTTTATTAATCAATGCCATATTATCGCTGTATGTGGTACTGTGTATAAATTCGCCGATATTTCCCGAACAATATATGCACTTCCCTTTACCATAACTGTTCTCTGTAATTAACTCAAGCTCCATATCCGGAAATGCCACATATCTACCGGCCATAGGTTTATTGATCTTTGCAATAGAGAGGACCGAGTCGTTCACGGTGCAATCGATTAGTTTCATAGGTCCCGGAATAACATCGGAATTTAATCCGCCGGCATAATCTTCAGCTACGGTAATAAAGGAGGTTCCGGTGTCATATTTGAGTGTTCCGTTCATACTTTTGATGCCGAATAAGTCAGATATCCTGTCAGCACTCAAACGAGCTCCTTTTTCATTGTAACAACCCGTATCATAAGTTGCAATTATTGTTCCACCGGCACTTACGTAGTTTTTCACACTGTTTAATACAGTATCGCTCATACATGCACATACCGGGAAAATAATAAGTGAATATTTGTTTATATCATTTGAAATTAAAGTTTGTTCGTCGATAACGTCGAACTGTACATGGTTACGCAGCATTACTTCACAGAATCCGTAAAATGATGCCGAATGGTTACCCTTGTCCAAACCTGCTCCAATGCTTTGTTTTTGAGTGAAATCACTTTCGGCGACACTGGATGAATAATAATTTGCGGTATCGGCCGACCATACTATGGCAATTTTATTTTCAGAGACGGTTTTAGTATAATACTCTGTATATTTCTCGTGGAAGCGGTTGCATTCATAAGCGGCTTGACCTCCCGGACTCTTCATTATATATGTAGGAGCATGTATGCCGTACCATATGTTTGCACCATGTGCAACCGACCTGTAATACAATATTTTTGTTTCAGCAGCGGTATGTAAATAGTACGAACTCGGTTTATTGTCACCGGCTGTAAATATTACATAAGGTTTACCTTTAGACTTAGTTTCAATATATTTTATATGTGGTGTCATATGTGTCATTGAATAGGATTTGTTTATATACGCAAATCCCGCTTCTGTACCTAGCATTTCTACATAAGGTTCAACTTGTGTTGTATTTGATCCTGTTACATCGGCTCGTAGAGAAGAGTTGTTTAAATATACCAAAATCTCTGCGTTTATACTATTTTTAAGTTCATGTGTTTTCTTTACATATTCTGTTACAGAAGCAACTTTAAAATCCACCATTTCGTTGTATGTTGCGTCGAATATGGATTTACCGTATTTTTTATTAAATAATTTTTGACAAGCTTCACAATGACAGCCTTGTGCATTGACAACCGGTCCGTCAAGGAAAATTCCGTCGATATCCAACGAACAAACTTTTTGTAGGTTGTCCATAAAATCATCAACCCAAGAACTGTTTATACAAATTAAATATTTATTTGAATACGCTGTAACTTCTTCTTTGTTCTTATTCAATTGTATCCAATCCTCATGTGCGTCTCTCTCGGGTTTTTCAACACAATGAGTGTTCCAATATAAAATAATACGGATATTACGTTTTTTTGCTTCAATTATATATTTTTTTAGTTTTTCAGCATCTCTTTCATGATTATAAAAAGATGTGTGGCCGTCCGCATTTAAGTGTAAAAGCTGTTCTGTATTAAAATGTCCCCGGAAAACATGGTTTTCAAGAATATCAAAGCTGTCTTCACCGTAATTGCACTGTACAGCTGAGATCCGTAAAGGTTTTTCATACCATTTTAGTTCATTCATTAAAAGTACCTCCTGCTAATTTAATATCAACATCAATTATTATCTTGTCAAATCTGCACTTATTATATCATATGATACATTATAGCCACAAACTAAAGTAATTTTTCAATACTATAAAGGCTGTCCGAAACTTGTTCCTAAGGTCCTTCCGGCATTAATCATCTCGTGATCTTTAGGAACAGGTTTTGTTTTTCCTGCAACTTCACTCAATGGGATGGCTGTAATTTTATTGTCAACAATTGCTACCATTTTACCGTATTCTTTGTTTTTAATCATTTCTACCGCGTAAGTACCGAATTTAGTTGCTAAAATTCGGTCGTATGGGCTTGGCTCTCCTCCTCGCTGTTGGTATCCGGGAACAGTGACACGGATTTCATAATCTGTCTCCTTTTTTAAATCATCTGCCACCTTATATCCTAAAGAAGAATACTTCATCTTTTTTCTTTCTCTTTTAAATTCTTTTTCAGTCATAAAAGTTTCGGTTATAGTTTTCGCCCCTTCAGCCACTGCTATTATTGAAAAGTTTTTACCTTGAATTTCTCTTTCTTTTAATTTTTCTATCACTCGGTTAGTAGAGTAAGGTAATTCCGGAATCAGTATTACATCGGCACCACCGGCTATACCCGAATATAGTGTCAACCATCCCGCCGAATGCCCCATAAACTCAATTATCATTATACGACCGTGAGAGCGTGCTGTAGAATGTATGCGATCTATTACTCCCGTAGCTATATCAACTGCTGTGTAAAAGCCGAAAGCATAGTCGGTACCGAATAAATCGTTATCTATGGTTTTAGGTAATCCTATGATATTCAAACCCATAGCGCTTAATAATCCTGCCGTTTTATGAGAACCGTTCCCTCCTAACACTACAAGACAATCCAGGTTGTGCTTTTTATAATTATCAATCATTTTTTGGACCATATCCGGACTGTTTTTTAATACTTTGAAGGGTTGCCTTGATGTTCCTAAAATTGTTCCGCCTAGAGTTAATATTCCGGAGAGGTCACGAGATTTTAATTCTATAGCCCGATCTTCAATTAAACCCTTGTATCCGTCAATAAAACCAACTACCCTTTTTCCGTATCTTTCGACCAAAGGCTTGGCTATTCCTCGGATAGCCGCGTTAAGGCCCGGACAATCCCCTCCGCTTGTCAATATTCCGATATTTTTTAATTTATCCATATACAGCAGCCCTCCGTTATACGGTTATAATATTTAATTATAAACAGCTTATAGAAATAATACAATAATATTAGATGTTTGTACTATAATAACTCTTTTAGAAGTGAAATCAACCATATTATGAAATTGTTGAAAGAGAAAAATACATATGTTACAATATATATACATGATTGCCATATGATTATGGCTGTACTCTTATTTAAAATTTATAAATCACATAAGTCGAAAGGGGTATTCTATGAAATTTTCTTATCGTATTTTTTTAGTTTTGTTAGCATTGTTTGTTGTGATAGGTTTTATGCCTGTTAATCCTGTTGTAAATGCAGCCGGTGATGAAACAGTCTATTCGGACATGCCGGAAACATACTATTGGTCCGGAACAGTTCTCAGATTAGCGGTGTCTCGTGGATTAATCAAGGGAACTTCCGATGGAAAGATATTACCAAAAGCAAAATTAACGGTTTCGGACATGTTCAGTATATTGGAAAATACTTTCGGTGTTGGGATAGGAGGGTATGAGACAGCTGACGGTATGAATGATTTTTTATCGGACATATTTGATTATTCTACGGATTTAAATGAGTACATAACACGTCAACAAGCTTTTACTATGTTATCAAAAGCGTTGGCATTAAAACCGGCTGATAAAATTGATATAAGTTTTAAAGACATTAACGAAGTCTCCAATAAACTAAAGGGACAGGTTTATGCATTTATAAACGCCGGTCATGTAAACGGGTATGAAGATGGAACTCTTCGTCCTGAAGGCCTTCTATCAAGAGAAGAAGCAGCTCGGTTAATGTATAGTATAGCAAAGACATTCTTTAACAATGCAGGTGTTTATGATATGGTATCAATTGGAAATGTTATTATAAACACTTCCGATGTAACCTTAAAGAATGTAACTGTGGAAGGTGACCTGATTATAGGTGACGGTGTAGGAACCGGAAAAGTTACTTTAGATAACGTTACGGTTACAGGGAGGACAATTATACGCGGAGGAGGTGAGCATTCGGTTGTATTCACCGGAAATTCCAAAGTTAAAGATATAGTTTTGTTAAAGATAGACGGTACGGACAGAGTTAAGATTAATACAGGAACAACGACAGGTGATATTATTATTGACGGTATATTCGTAGATAGGGCTTATACAGGAAATAACGGAGAAGGTAAAAAGTATAAATCTATTCAGGAAGCCGTTAATAAAGCACAAGAAGGTGACATAATTTATGTGGCACCCGGTACGTACAGAGAAAATATTAATATAACTGCTGAGGGTATAACGTTAAAATCAATAAAAAGTGCCGTTGATACCGTAATCAAAGCTAATTCTTTTGATGTAACTGCAGACGGGGTGACAATTCAAGGTTTTACTATCGATAATATCGGAGGAGAAAGGTGTATATCTCCGGGCACAGGTAAAGATAAAACAATAAAATATAACATTTTTGTAAACTCTTTGAGAGCAATACAAGGGAGCTATTCAGGTACATGTGAAAATTTAAAAATTATTAATAATGAATTTAGAACTGACTATGGAATAGCCTGTACAGAGTATTTAAACAATGTTACAATCAAAAACAATTTGTTTAATACCAAATCGGAATCCATAGGCGTCGGTGTTGGAATGAAGTTATCAGATGAAACAGATGATATTATAAAATTCCTGGAAGATAGTAACACATTCGGAGAAAAAGCAGGTAAGGTTGAAGATTATAGGTAACAATCAAAAAATTCAGAGGCGGAATTATTATCCGCCTCGTTATTTCTTGTACTTTTAATTCTTAAAACTCTATGACTTACAAAATATTTAAATAAAATTATATCGGGTTAAATCCCGTTAACATAATTGACTTGTATATAAGGTTATAATATAATAAATTTATTACATATATGTTAAAGGTAATTGCCTAGATGAATATAAATATTAACTATGAAGCTTTAAGTGATGAAGACTTGGTATTTAAGGGACGGGAGGGGGATCACGTTGCATTTGAACATATTCTGACAAGATATAAATCTATGGTTAATTCCAAATCACGGGCGTATTTTTTAGTTGGTGCCGATAGGGAGGATCTAATTCAGGAAGGTATGATAGGTCTTTTTAAGGCAATGCGTGATTTTGATAGTGAAAAAGATTGCAGATTCGGTTTTTTTGCGGAATTATGTGTAACGCGCCAGATTATTACAGCTGTGAAAACCGCTACAAGGCAAAAGCATATGCCCCTAAATTCCTATGTATCTTTAAATAAACCTGTGTTTGAAGAAGAATCTCAAACAACTTGGAGTGAATTAATATCCAATGGAGATAGTGACCCGGAGTTTTTGATAATAGAAGATGAAGTAA
>CAZJOD010000010.1:31277-45570 GCA_964547525.1 uncultured Clostridiaceae bacterium | reverse complement strand
CTATACAAGAAAAGGTACATAATTATGAAGAAGAGAAAAATAATATTGTAAAAATTTTAAGCAGTGAAAAGAGATCAACTATGAGAAAAAAAATTTTATATACAGTTATTATCATCTTTTTGCTTTTGCCATTAGGATGTAATGATATTAATGAAGTGGATATTGAAAATAAGAGTGATATCTCCAAAGATATAAGTGAATCGACAATACATCTTTCATATTTAACAGGTAGCAATGCAAAGTTATTAAAATTTTATGAGGATATAGTTATTGATCTTAATATTTTAAGTGTAGAAGAATTGGGAATATTTCTAGATGTTATTTATTTACCTGCCGGCATGGAATCAGCAGAATACTTTGAAAAAAATTTTAGTGCCGGTATGTTACCGGATATCATGCAGGTTGCAGAATTTTATCCTAGCTTAATATCGAAAAATGCAAGTAGGGTGGATTTATATCATTATGTTAATAAGGGATATGCAGTCGAAATAACCGATTATATAAATGAAAAAACACCCTACATATCATCTTTCTATAACTCTTATCCAGATTTTAGAAAATTATCGTCTGTAGAAGATAAAATCTATGGTGTTATTCTTTATGATAATATTACAACATCTATACCTAGAATGATTGTTAAAAATTCATTATGCGAAGAGTTGGATATAAAAAGTGTATCAAGTTTTGATGAGGCATTTGAAGAATTTTTTCGTATGGACAAGTTTAATTTAAGTGAGAAACTGTTTATAGATGGTCGATTGATTATGAATTCTATCATTGATAAGTCAGGTTACTATAATCTTATCGCATCTTTACCGTATATATATTTATCAAGTAAAAATGATTATTCGTGTAAAGTTGTGCGGATAGAAGATACAGGTATACTTGATCAAGCAATTTGGATAAAACAACAATTGAATAATAGTAATATAGGTACATCCTATGAAGAATTGAATGATTTTATGAAAAATCCCAATATGTTTGATGCTGTAATAATCGGAGCAAATTACGATTTTAATTATTATATCGCCAATGAATATAAATCGTTTTATTTATTAGATGAACCACTTGAAAGAAGAAATATGCAACCGCAATTTCCTTACTTTTTTGTAAGTGAAACCTGTGCAAATAAACAGGACGCTTTAATTTATATAGATTGGCTTCATACAAATATTGATGCCAGGAAATTAGTGACTTTTGGAAAGGAAAATGTAAATTACAAATATGATCAAATCAACAAATATATTTATTGGGATGATAGTGTGACTAGCGCTCCTTTTATGTTCTTAGGAGGGGGAGATTCAATTTCAACTGTCACCGATCAAATATTTGGAGGATCGACCAACAAGACATTCATCAAAACAAACCTTATTAAAGAATATACTTTGAATCCTTTGTCATATAAATTGTTAAGCAGATCAGATAATATATCAATTTATTTTGAAAAGATGAATCTTTTATTTAGGCAGTTTGAGAAGCAATATAGATTGGAGAATACAGAGCTTTTTAGAATGAATAATATGTATTTTTTCTTTTTCAATAAAATAAGCATAGAAGAAATGGAAGAATATAAAAATTTACTTAAAGAATCAAGAAATCAAGACTTTGTTGATAGTATTCAAGAAATTTTTAACTCATTGGAATAATCATTATATCAATATTTATCGGGAGGTAATTATGAATAGTATGAAAAACAAAATAGCTGTCATTTGTATAATTATAATATTATCAGAGTTATTTTTGACCGGTTGTTTAGGACAGGAGAAAGATATACATACTACATATAAGGAAACCACTTTACCGGTCGAAACTTTTGATAGTTCTATTCCCCGAGTTTATTATTTTGGAAAGGACTTGAGCAATAATACAGATGGGAACTACAAAGAAATATATAATGAGTTAACAAAACTTACAATTACTACTATGAATATTAATTTACAATTTAATTTTGTTTCTGGTATTCATTATGATATTGAATTACAAAAAGCTATTAATTCGGCTGATCAAATCGATATATGCGATTCAGTTTATGTAATGGAAGATATGTCTCATGAGATAATAAATAAATATAATCTAGCAGATATTACAGAAATTTTATCTAAAATATACCCTACGGCAATCGAAATAATTAATGAATCAAAAGAAGTTCTGCCGAAAATAAGTTTGGATAATAAAATATATGCAGTACCGGGTCGACTTTCAAGTGGGTTAAGTAATTTATATGCCATTGTAACAGATAAAAATGTTTTTAAAAAAAGTAAAATGATTGGTATTAATAATTTTTTAGATTATATCAATTATTATAATGTTTGTGTTGAAGGAGGTATAATAGGTAAAAATGATTTATTTATGTGTGATCTTGACCTGTTTATTCGTTTATATTTAGAATGTTTCGGTTATTATTATCTCGACTATGGTTTAGTATACAGCCCGGATGAAAAAGCTGTTGTTCCAATGGAAAGTTTACCGAAATTTATCGAAGCTTATACAACATATTCGGATATGTTACAAAAAGGGTTTTTTACTTATGCTACTGATGTATATGTTAATCCACATGAAATTATCTCCTTACCGGAAACTGCTTCATATGTTGCGCAACCGGTATTATACAGAACACTTATATCTGAAAACAAATTGGCATTTGAAACATTCCAAGAAAAACATGATGTATTTTTGCTTAATGAAAATACATCCTATTATATTTCTTATATAACATATCCTAATTTTTATATAATTAATAATGGTAATGGTGAATCCGCATTAAAAGTAATTAACTTTATTATGACCAATCAAACCGCATATGATTTACTTAGATATGGTATATTAAATAAGAATTATTATTTGAAAAATAATAAGGTGTGTTTGTATGACTCTGATAAATGTGTAATCAATTGGAGACGATCATATACTTTTTCACCGGTTTTGGAAAGACAGTTTATATCAGAAATTCAGACAGGATATGATATAAGAATAACAGTCAATAAGAATACACCTTTTTCATACGATCTCTACCGCCAAGCCATATCTAATTTATATTCAAATGATACAAAATTGAATATTAATGAATTTTCAAAAGCCAGGAGTGTTAGTAATATATTAATGCATCACCCTAGATTTTATACCGAAATCAAAGAAGGAATGACAGTGGAAGAATATATGCGTTTAATTTCATCTTTTGAATTAGACGATTTTCTAAATTATTTTAATAACATACTGAAGTAAATTTGAAAAAGCATCAATAACATGTCTAGCGCAAATTCAATTCCATTGTTCAGACAACAAGAACTCACGTATATTCATATGCTTTAGTCCGTCCCTGCTCATATCAAATTCATCATACGACACAACATACTTGGGAAAGTTATCCCTGATTGCATCATATGCTCCGAATTCACGCCGGATCGTTTCCTCGGATGCCAGTAAATAAGCTACTTGAACATAGAGCTTTTGAGTTTGCTTTTCAGCAATAAAATCAATCTCTTTTTCTCCTGCTTTTCCAACGGTGACTTTGTACCCTCGCCGCAGAAGTTCCATATACACGATGTTCTCAAAAATGAGGTTGATATCCTTCATATTCCCTCCGAAAACAGCTTCTCTGATTCCATGGTCCGCAATGTAGTATTTTTCGTTCACGGTGAGAATCTTCTTGCCCTGCAAGTCCTGCCTGCGGACACGGTAAAACAAAAAGGCATCCTCACAAGCCTTGATGTAGTTCAAGATTGTTTCCGGTGCAACAGTACGGCCCTCGCTTTTGAGATATTTTGAAATCGCAGTAGCGGAGAAAGTCGTCCCGACATTTACCGTAATATATGCAAGAATACGTTCCAGTAGATCAACATCCCGAATTTTGTTTCGTTTTACAATATCTTTCAGCACAACGGAGTTGTAGAGGTCTTGCAGGTACTGACGACTCGGCTGCTCAGCATAACGAAGATTGCTCAAATACGGCATCCCGCCGTCGGAAAGATACCGGGTAAATATCGATCTCGAATCGGAGTCAGGAAAAACGGTATGGTACAGATCTGAAAACTCTCCAAAGGAAAAGGGATAAATCACAAACTCTACATATCGACCCGCAAGGTATGTGGCCGGTTCTCCTGAAAGCAGCTTGGCATTTGAGCCGGTGATATAGATATCGCAATCAAATTCAACCCGAAAGGAATTGATGCACTTTTCCCAACCCAAGACTTCCTGAATCTCATCAAAAAAAAGGTATGCTTTACCGGAAATCTTGTTTACTCGCTGAGTAATTTCCTTGTGTAGCATCTCGGCAAAACAAAGATGTGAGTTGCTCATATTTTCAAAGTTGATAGAAACAAACTGATTCTTATTTACACCGGAGGTGACCAACTCTCGTTGAATCAGATTCAGCATTACGGACTTTCCACTACGGCGGATGCCGGTTATAACCTTAATAAGATCATTCCCGATAAAAGGACGAATGCGGCTCATATATAACTCTCGATTTATCATATATTAAAGACCTCCTTTGCCATATCTGATACTTATTATATCACAGTTACATCTTTTATACAAGTATATTAATTGCAATTTATAATATATAACTTATAAAAATTATATTTTTACAAAGTTCAACACTTTAACCCAGGTGTCAAGGGGACGGCAGAACGTGTGAAAAGTAGGTTCGATAGTCTGCTTTCATGCTATATTTAACTTAAAATTGGTAAATTTAGATAACAAATAAAAAAAGGGGTCATGCAGATTTATTTAACATGTAAAGATGCAAGTCGGTGTTTCAGGTAACTTTTAAGCCGGAAGTTTTATCGTAAATTCGGTTCCTTGACCCGGAATACTCTCGAATTGTATGTTACCGTTATACAGATTTACTATATGCTTAACAATAGATAAGCCTAAACCTGTACCGCCTAAATTTCTTGATCTTCCTTTATCTACACGGTAAAATCTTTCAAAAATTCTGGCATGATGTTCCTCAGGTATGCCTATACCGTTGTCTTTGACTTTGATTACAACGCAGCCTTCGGTTTTATATCCTTTAACAAGCACGAATCCGTTTTCTTTATTATACTTAACCGCATTATCAATCAAGTTAAAAAGTAATTGCTTAATTCGATTCCCGTTTGCATTTAACATTACCTTATCATCGATTTGTTCTATTATGTTTATCTTTTTATCTTCAGCCGCTTTTTGTATTATAGGTAGTATCTCTGTAAATAAACCTTTTAAATTTACTTTTGTAATATGAGTGTCTTTTTGCATAGATTCAATTTCTGAAAGCTGTAATATATCATTTATTAATATAAAGAGCCTGTCGGCCTCTATATCAATTATTTCTAAAAATTGATCGGAGACCTCTTTATCTTCTATTGCACCGGCTCTTAAAGTTTCAATGAATCCCCTTATTGAAGTTAATGGAGTTTTAAGCTCATGAGTCACATTTGATACAAATTCCGTTCGTATTTGCTCAAGTTTTTTAACATTGGTAATATCTTGCATTATTGCAATGGCACCTGCACTTTTCGTAGAGTTGTCAAATGAAAAAATAGGGTTTGTATAAACTTGTATATATTTATCGCTAGAAGGTCCTATTCTGATCTCTTCCGATTTTGATGTGCCGCTTTCCAAAGTTTTACGAAGTATGCGGTTGATATTTGTATTTCTTATGGATTCTATGAGATTCGTTCCTAAAATATCAGTATCTTCCGGTAAAACATCAAACATTTTGCGAGTTACATCGTTTATAAGTATAATTTTATTATCTTTGTCCACCGCCAATATACCTTCATTCATACTGTTTAATATAGATTTTACTTTAATATTTTTATCGGTCAGATCGTTTACTGTTCTCTCAAGTTCCGTAGCCATGATATTAAAGGTATCCGCAAGTTCACTCATTTCATCATCAGAATTGATCCTTACACGTCTTTTATAGTTGCCTTTTGCTATCTCGCCGGATACGGCGATTAACTCTTTTACGGGATTTGTCATCGAAGTCGAAAATTTTATAGCAAGTAAAAGAGTAATGGAAAGACCGGAGAAAACACCGGCTATTGTATAGATCCAAATGATCTTGTCAATGTTCTGTATTTGTAACAGCGGAACAGAAACACGAATGATTATGTTAACCGGTTCATAAGGAATGGCAATGTAAAGGAAATTAATCCCCATAGTATTACTATATCTAATATCTTTGCCAATTTCTCCTAGAATGGCTTCGGAGACTTCTTTTCGAGTGCTGTGATTTTCCATATCACCCGGGTTCCCTTGCGATTCACCTAAAACCGTACCGTCAAAACCAATGAAAGTTATACGTATATCAGAAAAATCTGAATTGTGGATGCTTGACTCGTATGTTCCGGAACTATTCATTGTCTGTGCCAATGATACAGCCAGATTATCATAATCAAAAAGGATACCTTGCTCAATGTTTGATAATATATGAAATTGAATAATTTTTGCCGAAGTTAATAACCTGTCTTCCACTTCCTCTTTGTACACCTTTCGTGTCATTTGTGAAGTAAATATACCTGTCACTGTAATAGCGATTAGTATCAATATTGTATAATAAAATAATATCTTCCTTTTCATACATACCCTCGTCAAACTATAATCATGTGATACGATTTTGATGAATGATCAATACACAATTAATTCTCATGCTTTTTATCATTAAATTTATAACCTATACCCCTTACGGTTTCGATATATGTGGGATCACTGTCATTGTCTTCGATCTTTTGTCTGAGATATCTTATGTGTACATCAACCGTTCGTGTTTCGCCGTAAAAGTCAAACCCCCATATTTGGTCAAGAAGCATCTCTCTGGATAATACTTTACCCTTGCTAAGCATTAATGTTTTTAACAATTCAAATTCTTTAAGAGGCATTTCGATTAATAGCCCGTTTTTATATACTTCTCTTCGTACCAAATCTATCGATATGTTACCTTGTCTTATCATCTCGCTTTCTAAAACGTTAACCGGCTGAGATCTTCTAAGAACAGCTTTTACACGTGCAATAAGTTCGCGTATACCGAAAGGCTTCGGAATATAGTCGTCAGCTCCTAACTCAAGACCTAAAACTTTATCAAATTCTTCACTTTTTGCAGTAAGCATTATTACAGGTAGATTTGCCGTTTTAAGATTTAATTTAATTTGTTTCAAAACTTCGAAGCCGTCAATTCCGGGAAGCATGACATCTAATAATAACAAATCCGGGATAGTATCATTCAATTTTTCCAATACCGATTCACCGGTGTCGAAAGCTATAACTCTATAACCTGCAGATTGCAAATTATATTGGATGAGCTTTCGAATACTTCCTTCATCTTCTACGGCATAAATTAATTCTTTCGGCATATTGTATCTCTCTTTCTAACTTATAAATAAAAAGGATTGTTTTTACGATCGTCTTTGTGCATGTATTTTGCCAAATGCTCATGTTCACCTGTAACGTTATAAACTACCCACTCGCTGATATTAGTCGCGTGATCGCCCATTCTTTCCAGGTATTTCGCTATTAACATTAAATTGACGGCTTGTTCTACGGAGTTCGGGTCGTTTTTCATGATATTTATAAGCTCAAGTACTATTCTATGGAATAATTCATCTACATCATCATCGCTTGCGCAAACCTCCTTCGCCAATTCAATGTCTTGACGGATATATGCGTCTATGGACTTTTTAACCATCTGTTTCGCTTTTTCAGCCATTTTTGGTATATCAATCAACGGTTTTATATACTTTTCATGTGCCATTCTTATAGTTATTTCTGCAATGTCGGATGAATGATCACCTATTCTTTCCATATCGGTTATGATCTTTAAAGCGGCTGTTATTGTTCTTAGATCTTTAGCTATAGGTTGCTGTCTTGCTATTAAAATTAAGCATTTCTTCTCAATATTTCGTTCCAGATCATCAATTAAATCGTCTTTTTCAAATATATTGCGTGCCAGCTCAATGTCTTGATTTTTTAAAGCTAAAATTGTATTCTCGATGGATTCTTCCACAAGGCTGCCCATTTCAATTAAATCCAGGTGCAAGTCTTTTAACTTTTGTTCAAATGATTGTCTTATAACCATAATAACCTCCGTTATATCAATTATATATTTTTACAGTATTTTTTGTAAATATTTATTTAATTAATTATCCGAATCTACCGGTAATATAATCTTCCGTCCTTTTATCTTTAGGCTTGCTGAATATTAGTTCGGTATCATCAAATTCGATTACCTCTCCGTTAAGAAAAAAAGCTGTTTTATCCGATATTCTGCCTGCCTGCTGCATATTGTGAGTTACAATAATTATTGTATAATCTTCTTTTAATTCTTGTATTAAATCCTCAATTTTTAAAGTTGATATAGGATCAAGTGCCGAAGTGGGTTCATCCATCAGTACAACATCAGGTTCCACAGCTAAGACTCTTGCAATACATAACCTTTGTTGTTGTCCCCCCGATAAACCATAAGCGTTATCGTTTAGTCTGTCTTTTGTTTCATCCCATAACGCCGCTCTTTTTAATGCCGTTTCGGCAATTTCGTTTAGTTGTGCTTTATTACGTATACCATGAATTTTGGCTCCATACACGACATTTTCAAATATTGATTTTGGAAACGGATTAGGTTTTTGAAAAACCATTCCCACATTGGTTCTTAATTCTTCTACACGCATAGACTTATCAAAAATGTCGGTTCCTTTGTATAGTATTTTACCTGTAATATTAACATCGGGAATAAGCTCCACCATTCGGTTTAAAACTTTTATGGATGTAGATTTGCCGCATCCGGAAGGTCCAATTATTGCAGTTACCTCTTTTTGGTTAATGTCCAGATTCACATTTTTCAACGATTGTTTTTTTCCATACCAAAGATTTAAAGATTTAACATCATATACGATACTGCTTGCATTATCTTCTGATATATATATTTCTTTTTGTGTTTGCACAGTTGCGACCATTTTTATCGACTCCTTTCTTTTTTGCATAACCTAATTTTTGATCAGTATCTTTTTGCAAATTTGTTTCTTATAATTATTGCGGCTGAATTTAATATAAATAATAAAACTAATAAAACAATGATTGCAGATGCTGCAAGATTGGCATATTCTTTCACCAGTACCGTGTCTAAAGTCCAATAGTATATTTGAATAGGTAAAGCTGTAAAATCATCCAATATGCTTCGAGGTGTCTTTAAAATCAGAGTCGGTATACCTAAAACAACCAAAGGAGCCGTTTCGCCGATAGCTCTTGATAATGCCAGAATGCAGCCTGTCAATATACCGGGTGTAGCTGCGGGTAAAACTACGGTCGAAACCGTGATCCACTTGGTTGCACCTATGGCATAGGATGCTTCCCTAAGATACCCGGGTACAGCTCGTATCGCTTCTTGTGCCGCTACTACAACAATTGGAAGTACTAACAGAGACATGGTCAATCCTGCCGACAAAATACTTGAGCCTAACCGTAGCCATCTGCCGAAAACCGTTAAACCCAGTAATCCGAAAATAACAGAAGGGACACCGGACAGGTTTGCGATATTGGTTTCTATAATTCTGTGCATCCTGCCTTTACTTGAGAATTCTTCCAAATAAATTGCAGCTGCAACACCTAAAACCATTGTAACGGGTATAACCACCAACATAAGCATTAATGTACCGGTAATAACACCAAAGATACCTGTTTTTTCAGGATATATGGATAATTTATTTTTTAAAAAGTCTAAATTTAACCAACCTATACTGTCATTTACTATTTTATATATCAATATACCTAATATTATCAGAGCAAAAACAGTTGAAAGGGAAGTTATAAACTTGGCAAATTTATCACAAAATAAACGTAATGAGAACTTCTTTTTCATATTAATACACCTCCCTGAATTTTCGGGATATCCGTTTAGCCCAAAGGTTCATGAGTAATGTGAATATAAACAGTAATAGTCCCACGGCATATAAGCTGTAGTATCCGACGGTACCGCTGCCCGCATCACCACTTGTAAATTCTACAATATATGCTGTCATTGTTTGCATTGATTGGGTTATATCAAAAGTAAACCTTTTTGAGCTTCCACCGGCTATTGTAACGATCATTGTTTCTCCAACCGCTCTCGAAATGGCAAGTATAAAAGAGGATACGATCCCTGATATGGCAGCCGGAACAACTACTTTTATAACCGTCTCTATTTTTGTCGATCCTAGTGCCAATGCACCTTCTCTTATTGAATTGGGTACCGAACTCATTGCATCTTCAGACAGTGAAGCTACCAATGGTATGATCATTATCCCCATAACAATTCCGGGACTTAATGCGTTTTTAGCACCAAGATTGGGAATGATTTTCATTAAGATCGGTGTAACGAAAGAATAAGCAAAAAAACCGTAAACTATTGTCGGTATACCTGCTAATATTTCCAAAACAGGTTTAATGGCTTTTCTTCTTTTATCTGATGCGTACTCACTCAAATAAATAGCCGCCGTAAGACCGATAGGAATTGCCGTGAACATAGCTATAACCGATGTGACAAGTGTTCCCATTATTAAAGGCATAAAACCGAACGACGGATCCGAGCCTAAAGGAGAAAGCTTTGTACTGAATATTTCCTTTAAGGGAATTTCCTTAAAAAACTTAGAAGCGTCATAGATTAATGTAATAACTATACCGCAAGATGTTAATATTGAAATAAAAGCTGCAAGAAATAATAACCACGGTATGATCTTATCTTTATAATATTTTCTTCTTATTATGTTTTTTCTTATTTCTTCTCTTATACTACATGATTTCCCCATAATCATTCTCCAATTTTAAAAACGTTCAAATTTATTAAATACATACTATTTTTCACTGCAGTCCATTTAGAAAAGTCTTGTATCAATACTACAAGCTTAGCTATTTATTGAAATGCTTAAGACGAGAGGTATAACAACCGTCTCATCCTATACATGCGTGGAGCCTTATAGTTTTTTATTATTTGTTCAGGCTTTCCAATGTTGTTAAATAAGTATTGTAGACATCATCCGGCAAGGGAGCGAATCCGTTGCTTCCCGCATATTTTTGTGCACCGTCTTTTGATACGACATATTTGGCAAAATCCAGCACCTGAGGTTTTTCTTTTGCATAATCAAGATTCAGGTAAGTGTATACCAATCGTGTAAAACCCGCATAAGGAAGAGTTTCACCTATGGTTTCCAATTTAGGCTCAATAGATCCGTTACCGAAATCAACCTTTATTGCTGTGATTTTATCTTTGTTGCTGTTATAATAACCGAACCCGAAGAATGCAATTGCATTTTTATCTTTAGATACCAAGTCGACCAAAGTGGAGTATTCTTGTTGAAGGTTAGCTGTTGCCACCATCTTTTGCTTTCCAAGTATATTTTCTACAAAAAACTCATTGGTTCCATGGTTTTCATTGGGTCCGTAGAATTTTATCTCTTCTTTCGGCCATTGAGCTCTTATGTCCGACCATAAAACTTTGTCATCTTCTTTATGCTTACCTGATAACCACATATTTACAATTTCTTCTTTAGTCATTTCTTTCGCCCATGTATTATTTTTGTTTATAACAAGGGTTAAACCGTCGTATGCAAGTTTTATCTCCATAACATTTTCACCTAATTTTAAACCTTTTTCATTCAGTTGAGATAATTCTTCATCTTTAATTTTTCTTGATGCGTTTGCAAAATCCAACTCTCCGGGTATGAATTTTTTAAAACCTGCACTTGATCCTGCGCGGCTGACTTGAACATCCACATCTGATTGTACATTTGTCATATACTCGTAAGCAATTGTCGCCATTAAAGGATAAACAGTTCCCGAACCGTCAATTGAAACCTTTCCTTCAAGACCTGAACCTGTCGGCTCTGTACCACATGCCGCTGTTGAAACAATTAAAACAACGGATGTAATTAAAACTAAAATTTTTCTAATTTTCATATCCATAAATTCCTCCTACTTATTTCCTTATCTTAAAATGCATTGATAAGGAAAAATTTAATTTTGTCAGCCGGTTGTTTTCCGTCTGCATCTAAATAATATAATGTTAAGTTTATATTGCAATTAAGCTTATGTTAATTCCGTGTTAACTCCGGGATCCCCGACCCGGGCTTACCCCTTAGAATAAAATTATTTAAATTAAAAAACCTCTCATACCAAGTGGTAAAAATATATCGCGGGATCGGTTTATTTATGCAGTATTAAATTAACGTCAAATTATGCAAAGACATGGATTTTAAATGCTAATATTATTTTTAATCATTGTGCTCTAATATTGAATAATAAAAAAATCAATGTTATTATTCATTTATAATAAAATTCCGGCTTTTGGCAAAATGAGGTTATTAAAATGGAAAAGCAAAAAAACAGTGTATCAGGTGAACTACCCGTAGTAACAAAAAATGATATAATCCATGCATTTAAATCGGTTGGTATATCCGAATCGGATATTGTTTTAATTCATTCGTCTTTAAAAAGCTTCGGGCATGTGGACGGAGGAGCACAATGTGTAATCGATGCGGCAAAGGAGACTGTAACCGCAAAAGGTACGGTTGTATTCCCGACACTTGTCCAAAAAGACTTTGCCAACGCATATAAAAATTGGGATATTAATAAATCTCCTTCCGACGTAGGATATATATCGGAAACATTTCGAAATTTACCGGACAGTTTAAGAAGTGACCAAGCCACCCATTCGGTGGCCGCTTGGGGGAACAAGGCCTATGAAATAACATGTGAACATTCGTCTTACGGACCGCGTATGGGGGTTTTTGGTGATTATTGTTTTTCATATTCGTCACCTTGGCAAAAGATGTATCTGTCGGGAGCAAAGATAATTTTTATTTGTATTGATACGGTATACAACACTTTCAAACATTTTGCAGAATATCGTTTAGTGGAGTATTATCTTAATAAGATTGTTTGCCAAAAAACAAAATGCGATGCAATGAAGAAAATCGCCCGTCATAATGTTCAGGGTGTGTGGCCTTTTCATGATTCGAAAAAGACACAACCGGTATTGGATAAAATGGGACTTATATCTTACTCTAAGTGCGGTTGTTCATTGATTACTTGCATAAAAGCGGATGAATACACTGACACAGTCCTAAAGCTTTTTATTGAAAAACCTGATGAATGGTTTGACAGTAAGTTTGTGGATTGGCTAAAGGAGTTCGGTTTATTCTGATTAGTTAATTTTTTATAGCATTTATGAATGTAAGTTATTTAATATAAAGAAAGGAGTTTGTTACCGGAAAAGTCCATTACCATTGATAACTTTATAGTATAAGAGAAAATTTGTTTTAGGCTCATCAGCTTAGGAAAAATTTTTTACTCATAATTAATGGATTTTCCTGTAGCAGTTGGTAGGTATGTTTATTGATATTCATGCACACGCGTATCGAAAACCTGTACCGCATATTGTGCAATTTTGTTCGGCGGAGGAATTGGTTCGTAAGTATGACGAGTTAGGAATTGAAAAAGGGGTATTGCTACCTATTGTAAGTCCTGAAATCTATTTACCCCAAGCAAATGAAGATATATTGGATATGGCTGAACAATATCCGGACAGACTAATTCCTTTTTGTAATATTGACCCTAGAGCATTAACAAATTCGCCTGAAGCTCCATTGGATGTTTTACTTTCCTATTATAAAGAAAAAGGATGCAAGGGAGTAGGAGAAGTGATGTTGAATGTACCTGTCATGGATCCTATGGTACAAAATCTGTTTCGTCACGCTGAAAAAGTGGGCTTGCCGGTAATATTCGACGGATCTGATCAAGTAGGCGGCGATTTCGGATTATATGACGACCCCGGATTGCCACAGCTTGAACATACGCTTCAAAGATTTCCTAAGTTAATTTTATTCGGTCACGGACCTGTTTTCTGGTCGGAAATCGGTCGACTGGAAACGCCGGGTGAAAGATCGATCATATTTAATTTAAAAGGTCATCAAGTAGGAAGATTACCGGAAGGTCCTATTAAGGAAGAAGGAGTTGTTCCTAAATTATTAAGAAGATATCCTAACCTTTACGGAGATTTGTCCGATTACACCGCATATAATGCGATATCAAGAGATCCTGAGTATGGACCTCGTTTTTTGGAGGAGTTTCAAGATAAATTATTTTTTGGTACGGATATTTGTTTTTACAGTATGCCTGTACCGCTAACCCAACTATTGTTGAATTGGAGAGATACGAATAAAATAAGCAAGCAAGCTTTTTATAAAATTTCAAGAGGAAATGCGGAAAAACTACTTGGATTAATTAACTAAGCTATGTCACGAGCACTTGCTGCGAGTGGCGAGCTAAAACCAACGAGCTCGAC
>CAZJOD010000010.1:0-31177 GCA_964547525.1 uncultured Clostridiaceae bacterium | reverse complement strand
GGCGGTTTTCCATGAAGCTATGTCACGAGCACTTGCTGCGAGTGGCGAGCTAAAACCAACGAGCTCGACGCTCGGCGGTTTTCCATGAAGCTATGTCACGAGCACTTGCTGCGAGTGGCGAGCTAAAAATACCGACGAGTTCGATACTCGTCGGTATAAAACAGGCAATAATAACAACATTTACTGTGAGGAGTGACTTGCCAAAAAACCGACATGTGTAGAATCTTGTTGTAATTTTTTAAAATCCGCTTATTATATCCGGTGTTATGTTTTTGATAATAGCTACAGCCCAGCGTACCGCTTCTTTGTAATCATTAATGGAAGCGTAACCGTAATGGGTATGTGCATATCTTACAGGTATACCGATCACAATTGTAGGTATTCCTAAATTTTCGGTGTGTATGTTGCCACCGTCAGTACCACCGCTTAATCGAACCGCATCCTGGAATTTTATATTTTCTTTTAATGCTATATCCCTGGCATATTTTACAAACCTGGGATTTGCTATCATTGAAGAATCTCGGTGCCTAATTTGCGGACCTTTTGTCATTGCCGCTTGGGAGTCGTGTTTATCTGTAAAATGGTCGTCAGACGGGGTGCCTTCAAAAACTATGGCAACATTCGGTTTTATTTGTCTTGCCGTTACACCGGCACCTCTTAATCCTACTTCTTCTTGTGCGGACATAGCTCCGACTAAATCCACAGCCAGATCCAATCCTTGAAGATTAGACAATGTTTCCAATACACAAGCACATCCTAATCTGTCATCAAACGCTTTACCTGTCATCACACCGTTATTTTTATTGATTTCAAATTCAACATCAGGAACGACCGGAGCTCCGGGTTCTATTTTAAACTGATTTATAACCTCTTCCATACTTGTTGCTCCCACATCAATTACCATGTCTGTGATTTCTATTATGGATGTTCTTTCCGACGGCTTCATGAAATGAGGAGGTTTTGACGCCACTACTCCTTTGACATATTGGCCCTGGGAATTTCTTATTCTTACTTTTGATGCACCTACATTTTGAGAGAACCATCCGCCAATAGCTATGAATCTCATGGTGCCGTCAGGTCTTATAGATTGTATCATAAAACCTATTTCATCGGTATGACCATCTAACATAACTACCGGTTTTTTCCCGGTGTGGTTTTTTCTATACAAACATAAATTTCTAAGTGTATCTTCTTTAATATCCAGTGTGTTCCCCACATAATTCCTTATTACCTGAAGTGCATCATCTTCGAATCCGGATAGACCGTTAGCATTACTTAAATCTTTTATTAAATCGACTGAATCATACATAAATCGTACCTCCCGTATATAATTATAGTTCGCTTGCATATTATTTTTATTCTTATTTTATTTTTTAACACATTCAAATTTTATATTAACACGTGCTGACATAAAACGGCAATAACCCTTTGCAGAAATATCAAAGATAAGTTAATACAGTACGGTGTTTGTAAACAGCCCGATTCATTGGTCTTTTACCAGAAAATCTAGGATATAAACGCAAATTTATGAGTAAAATTTAATTTTAAAGAGCAATATATGCATATGAAATATTATGAACCTTAATATTTTCCTATATTAATATAAGAAAAAATACACATGCACATATCAAAAGGAGGACATCGAATGCCAAAAAAAATGAAAATGATGGACGGAAATACGGCGGCTGCATATGCTTCTTATGCTTTTACCGAGGTAGCGGGTATTTACCCTATAACGCCGTCTTCACCTATGGCCGAATCTGTGGACGAATGGTCCGCGGTCGGAATGAAAAATATATTCGGGCAGCCTGTGAAAGTTATTGAAATGCAATCAGAAGCCGGTGCGGCGGGGGTGGTACACGGATCTTTGGCTACAGGTGCGTTGACCACAACATATACTGCATCTCAAGGATTATTATTAATGATTCCGAATATGTACAAGATATCCGGAGAATTGTTACCGGGTGTTTTCCATGTGAGTGCTCGTGCGTTAGCTTCACATGCATTGTCGATA
Organism: uncultured Clostridiaceae bacterium; assembly: GCA_964547525.1. Lineage (GTDB taxonomy): Bacteria > Bacillota > Clostridia > JAAYHZ01 > JAAYHZ01 > CAZJOD01. The sequence continues at coordinate 29,163 of CAZJOD010000010.1, read as the reverse complement.
TTTGGAGATCACCAAGACGTAATGGCATGCCGAGAAACAGGATTTACATTTCTGGCGTCATCGAATGTCCAAGAAGTAATGGACCTTGGATGCATTGCACATTTAGCTGCAATAAAATCAAGTTTGCCTGTGTTGCATTTTTTTGACGGGTTTCGGACATCACACGAATATCAGAAAATAGAGCAATTAAATTATGATGATTTGGCTAATTTGGTTGATTATAAAGCGGTTCAAGATTTTAGAAACCGTTCGTTAAATCCTGAACGTCCGATCATCAGAGGAAGTACCCAAAACCCGGACATATTTTTTCAAAACCGGGAAGTTTCGAATAGATTCTATGATGCTGTTCCGGATATAGTGAATGAATATATGAGTAAAATTTATCAATTGACCGGTCGTGAATATAAGCCATTTAATTATTACGGTTCACCGGATGCAAAATTTGTTGTTATTGCCATGGGATCGGTTTGTGATACAATAGATGAAACTGTAGATTATCTTATGGGTAAAGGTGAAAAGGTCGGTGTTATAAGAGTTCACTTATATCGGCCTTTTTCTGAAAAATACTTTTTCGATGTTTTACCTGAAACAGTTGAAAAAATTGCCGTATTAGACCGGACAAAAGAACCGGGAGCTCCCGGTGAACCGTTATATTTAGATGTAGTTAAGCAATTTTATAATAAAAGTGTAAAACCTGTAATTATTAGAGGACGTTACGGATTAGGGTCAAAAGATACAAGACCGTCTCAGATTCTTGCAGTTTATAAAAATTTAAAAAATGAAAACCCAAAAGACGGTTTTACAATAGGTATTACGGATGATGTGACAAACACATCTTTACCTGAAGAAGAAATTATACAAACTACACCGAAAGGAACCATCAATTGTAAGTTCTGGGGACTAGGCTCCGATGGAACGGTTGGTGCGAATAAGACTGCAGTAAAAATTATCGGTGAAAAAACAGACCTCTACGCTCAGGCGTATTTTTCATATGATAGTAAAAAGTCCGGAGGATCTACCGTGTCTCATCTTAGATTCGGTAAAGAGCCGATACGCTCTCCGTACCTCGTATACAGTGCCGATTATATAGCATGTCACAATCCATCCTTTGTAAATCACTTGGACTTGGTAAAAGGTTTGAAACCAAACGGTATTTTTGTTTTGAATTGCCAATGGAAACCGGATGAGCTAAATGAAAAACTGCCTGCGGCGATGCGTAGATTCCTATCACAAAACAATATAGATTTCTATATAATTAATGCTATTGCAATTGCCGGGGAAGCGGGGCTAGGAAATCGGATCAATATGGTTATGCAAAGTGTATTTTTTAAATTGGCAAATGTGATACCTGTGGATGAAGCTATAAAATATTTAAAAGATTCTGTGGAAGAAGTCTATGGCAAAAAAGGTGAAAAAATTGTTAAAATGAATGTTCAGGCTATAGATCGTTCACTGGAGGGATTAATAAAGGTAAATGTACCTTCCGAATGGGCGGATGCACAAGATCCTAAGGTAAAGATAAAAAACGAGCCCGATTTTATAAAAAATATTCTGCGACCCATGGCAAAACATGAAGGTGACGAATTACCGGTTAGTGCTTTTTTGGGAATGGAAGACGGGAAGTTACCTTTAGGTACAACCTCCTATGAAAAAAGAGGTATTGCGGTATTAATTCCCGAATGGCAAATTGACAATTGTATTCAGTGTAATCAATGCTCATATATTTGTCCTCATGCGGTTATAAGACCTTTGCTTTTGGATGATGATGAAAAACAGAAGGCTCCCGATACTTTTAAAACGGTCAAAGGAAAAGGTAAGGGTTTGGACAATTATCATTATAGAATACAGCTGAGTCCGTTAGATTGTACAGGTTGTGGAAATTGTGCAGATATATGTCCCGCTCCCGAAAAAGCTTTAATTATGAAAGATTCCGAGCAAGAAATCGAAATGGAATCGGAAAATTGGGAATATGCATTGACTGTAAAAGAAAAACGCGGTGCAATGTCACCCTACACGCTTAAAGGCAGTCAGTTCCTAAAGCCGTTGTTTGAATTCCACGGGGCATGTCCCGGCTGTGGAGAAACACCCTATATAAAATTGATTACGCAATTATACGGAGATAGGATGGTCATAGCCAATGCTACCGGATGTTCATCCATATACGGTGGGAGTTCGCCTTCGGTACCGTATACTGTAAATGAATTCGGAAAAGGACCGGCATGGGCGAATTCTTTGTTCGAAGATAATGCAGAATACGGATACGGGATGTTTTTAGGTACCAAATACATCAGAGAGAGAATTGCGGATCTTATGCGAAAAGCGATAGAAGAGGGTGTTGACGAGAATACTGTAAGTGTATTTAACGGGTGGATATCTGTTATGGATGACGGTGAAAAATCAAAGGAAATTACTCCTATGGTTTTGAGAGCTTTACAAAGTGTGAATGCAACCGATAATAAAAACTGTTATGAAATCCTTAAGTACAAAGATTATTTGATAAAACAGTCTCAATGGATCATCGGTGGTGACGGTTGGGCGTATGATATTGGATACGGTGGCTTGGATCATGTAATAGCAATGGGTGATGATGTTAATATATTGGTTTTGGATACAGAAGTGTATTCAAACACCGGAGGACAATCGTCAAAAGCAACTCCTACGGCTGCCGTAACAAAGTTTGCCGCGGCTGGTAAAAAAATTCGTAAAAAAGACTTAGGTTTTATGGCCATAAGTTACGGGTATGTATATGTTGCGCAAATAGCAATGGGTGCTAATATGAATCAAACCGTAAAAGCAATAACAGAAGCGGAAAGCTATAAAGGACCTTCAGTAATCATCGCTTATTCGCCTTGTGTCAGTCATGGTATAAAAACCGGAATGGGAACAAGTCTCGCAGAAGAAAAGAAAGCTGTGGAAACCGGATACTGGCATCTTTACCGTTATAACCCCGTATTAAAAGAACAAGGGAAGAATCCGTTTGTTTTAGATTCTAAAGAGCCCAAAGGCGGATTTAAAGATTTTCTAAAAGGTGAAGTGCGTTATTCACAATTGGCAAATGTATTTCCCGATATAGCGGAAGAAATGTTTGATAATGCTGAGAAACATGCCGTTGAGAGATACCAAACCTATAAAAGGTTGGCTGAATATGATAATTATAAAGCATAATGCTTAGATGTATCGCATCCCGTCAAACAATATTATTAGATTTTTACGGTTATTAATTAATACAGGCTAATCTTATAACAATAGGCGGGATGTGATTGTAATATACCGAATATTTAATTAACGGAGGTAAAACAATGGCAAAAAACAAAAAAAAGGAAGGTTATATGCAAAAACCAATTGAAAGACATACAACCGCAGCCCTTTTTAATATTGAAAATACAAAACCCGAATCAAATGTAATAGAGCCCGGTGAGATTGATGTAAGGCATGCTAAAGAACATGTGGATGCCAATCAAAAATAATACAGGTTGAAGTACCCACGATGCGATGTACAGACTTGACTTATTACCCGCCCGGATATAAAATTTATTTGCATGAATGTAACCATTCAAATCACATGTTTACTTTAAGGAGAGAAAAATGCAAAAGACTTTATTGGGCAAAACAGGGTTTATGGTGTCAAGAGTTGCTTTTGGTGCTTTGCCGGTACAAAGGGTATCTTTAGATGTTGCTATAAGAATCTTAAGAAAAGCATATGAAAGCGGCATTAATTTTTTCGATACGGCCAGAGCTTATACCGATAGCGAGGAAAAAATGGGGAAAGCATTGGCGGATGTACGTAAAGATATAGTAATAGCAACTAAAACACATTCAAAGGATGTTAAAACTTTTTGGGAGCATCTTGAAACCAGCTTGGAAAGATTAAAAACCGATTATATAGATATATACCAGTTTCACAATCCCAAAGAGATTCTGTCGGATGAATTTAAAGATTTGTATCTAGCTGCAAAAGATGCACAAAAAAAAGGATTAGTAAGACATATTTCAATTACTTCACATAGTATGGATGTGGCTCGACAAGCGGTCGAATCCGGTATGTTCGATACACTCCAATATCCGTTCAGTTCGTTAGCTTCGCAAAAAGACTTCGAACTGACTTTTTTATGTAAAGAGAAAAATATGGGCTTTATTGCAATGAAAGCGTTGGCAGGGGGGCTTTTAACTGATGCCGAAGCTGCGTTTGCATTTTTATGGCAATATGATCATGTGCTTCCCATATGGGGAGTTCAAAAAGAAGAAGAGTTGGACCAGTTTATACGATTGGAAAAAAATCCTCCTCCTTTGGATGAAAAAATGTCAGCGAAAATCGAAAAGGACAAGAAGGAACTTGCAGGATCTTTTTGTAGAGCATGTGGTTATTGCCTGCCGTGTCCCGCCGGTATAGACATACCACAAGCCGCAAGAATGAAATTTTTATTAAGAAGAGCTCCGTACCAAGGATTTATAACTGAACAAGGAATTAAAAACATGCATAAAATCGACGATTGTATCGGTTGTAATTTGTGTGCCGGCAGATGTCCGTATAATTTAAACACCCCTGAGCTTTTAAAAGAAATGCTTAAAGACTACCGTGAATTTGTGAAAAATCACACTTAACATTCGGGTCAAATTATTATTTAAAAAGAAAGGACGAATATGGTATGGAAAAAAGTAAATTGGCATTATACGGTGGAGTTCCTGTAAGGGAAACTCCGTTTCCCACAAGGCAGCCATTTGGAGAAGAGGAAATACGGGAAGTGACCGAAGCTATAAAGTCACAAAATTTGTTTTATACCGAAGGTAATAAAACATCAACATTTGAAAAGAAATTTGCAGAAAAATACGGAGTAAAGTATGCCATAACTTCATCCTCAGGAACGGCATCGGTTCATATGGCCATTGCATCAATAGACACAAATCCCGGGGATGAGATTATAACTGCACCTGTAACTGATTTTGGTACTATTGCAGGCATGCTGTTTCAAGGGCTTATACCGGTATTTGCGGATTGGAAGGAAAATACTTTTGCCATGGATCCTTCGGATATTGAAAGAAAAATAACATCAAGAACTAAAGCGATAATTGTCGTCCATCTTTTCGGGAACCCTTGTGATATGGATGCCATAACGGGTATCGCGAAAAAATACAACATAACGGTTATAGAAGATTGTTGTCAGGCTTATTTTACATACTATAAAGGGAAACTTGCAGGTACTATAGGAGATATCGGTTGTTTCTCAATGCAGCAAAGTAAACATCTTACTGCCGGAGAAGGTGGAGTGGTCATAACAAATAATGATAACTTGGCAATGAGAATAGGCTTGTTCAGAGATAAGGGCTGGGAAAACAGGCATAAATGGGGACCGAGGTCTTATTCTTTCTTAGGTTTGAATTATAGAATGAATGATTTGACCGGAGCTGTCGCATTAGCTCAACTTGGCAAAACCGAAAACACTGTCGGAACAATGAACCGTCTGGGTAATTTGCTTACAGAATTAATTTCGGATATACCGGGTATAGTTCCCGCACCTGTTACACCCGGTGGGAAACATTCTTATTGGTTGTATCCGATTAAGTTTGTAGATTATGACGCCGTAGAATTTGTAAAAGCGTTAGGTGCTGAAAAAATACCTTTCTGGTGGGGTTATACGGTAAATCCCATATATTTATGCACTGATGCGTTAAGAAATAAGAGAACCTTTGGTAATTCGTCTTATCCTTTTGACAGCAAATTAACTACTCGCGAAATTGAATATAAAGAAGGTTTATGTCCTGTTGCCGAAAATGAGTTAAAAAATTTAGGGGTGCTGAGAATATATGAAAACTGGACTGAAAATGATATAAAAGATGTTGCATGTGGCGTAAGGAAGGTTGCGGAGGGATTGAAAAATGACTGATGGTAAAAGTAATTACCAAATAGGAGCCGGTAAAGTAGAAATCACACCGGATAAACCGGTACCTTATCTTGCTTTTTACCCCAGACATACCCTTTTTAAAGGCACCCATGACCCGCTTTATGTGAGGGCTGTAGTTGTAAGTGACGGAATAACGGAAATTGCAATAGTAAGTACAGACACTATAGGAGTATCAAATATCGTTTTAGGACCGGACAGAAATTTTACAAAAGAAGTAAGAGATAAAATTTGTGCAAAAACAAGGATTTTACCTGAAAATATAATGTTGACATCGCCTCATATACATTCGGCTCCCGAAACAATAGGCTTAAGACCCCTTATGGACAAAAACGGTGTGGAATGGGTTGAAAAGTTGCAAGAAAGAATTTGTGATGCCGTAGCGATAGCAAAACTAAATACTTTTAAAGCAAACTTAAAGGTTATAAAAGGTTCGGTTGATGGTATATCATATAATCGACGTAAAGATGACGAATTAGACACTGAAGTCGTTGTTGTTTTATTTGAATCGACTGAAGATGACAAAAATATTATAATTTCGCATTTTGCATGTCATCCTGTGATTATGCAGGTACAAGAATTGGTATCAGCTGATTATACAGGTGTTTTACACGATAAAATCGAGAAATGTATAAAAGGCTGTGAAGGCAGTATGTTTTTACAGGGGGCATGTGGAGACATTGATCCTTCGGTTGGTAACACCAAAAATTTTAATGATATTTATTTGACAGGAACAGCTCTTGCCGGAGAAGTAATAAAGTGTTATGCAAAAGCGGCTTTTGCAGATTATCCGACACAACCTGTCAAAATACAGGTTGTATCCGAAACTGTACAATTGCCGTCAAGAGCATTACCGGAGTATAAGGAATGTAATGAAATTATAGAATTTGTTGAAAGTTATCTACATAATGGCCTATCGGTTCCGGCTGAACACAGATATAAAGAGGAACGTTATTACAGAATAAAAGAGGGGCGGAGAAATTATGCAGGTGAAATCCAGATGGTTCGTTTAGGTGATATTTTATTAACCGGTATTCCGGGAGAACCGTTTTGCAGGATAGGAAAAATAATAAAAGAAGAAAGCCGACCGCTTATAGGTATTCCCATAGGATATACAAACGATTATCTAGGATATATTGCGCCTTCGTCCGCATGGTATAAAGGTGGCTACGAAGTGTCATGCGGACCTTGGTCAAAAACGGGTCCGGAAGGATTTGTTATGGTAATAGAAAGTTTTAGAAAATTAAAACAAGAAATAAAAATTTGATTCACGGCCCGGGGAGGCTCGATGCGTCCACGGGTCTAATAAACTAATTTTAAAACACCTTTAAAACTGTTTTCTCATATTTGAGTTTGGGAATTAAACAGGAAACATTTTTAAAACTTGATTTTAAAAATGTACTCCGGCCCGGGGAGGCTCGATGCGTCCACGGGTCTAATAAACTAATTTTAAAACACCTTTAAAACTGTTTTCTCATATTTGAGTTTGGTATACAGAGCTCGTGTCTATATTTTGCAACCGTTCTTCTGGATACGTTCATATTAAGTTTTTCTAAATTTTTTACGATTTGAGAATCACTTAAAGGTGAGTATTTATTTTCTGAATTCACCATATGGGAGATCATATTTTTTATATCAAGAGAAGTCAGTCCTGTATCACCGGCTTTTAAGGCCTGTGAAAAAAAATATTTCAAGCTAAACATACCTTGTGGACATTGTAAATATTTATCTGAAATTGCACGACTGACGGTAGATATGTGTAAGTTTAATTTTTTTGCTACATCTTCTAAATTCATAGGAACCAAACGACCTAAATTAAAAAAATCACTTTGTAGTTCCAGAATGGTTTCGGCAACTTTCTCTAAGGTTTCTTTCCTATTATTAATAAAGGATTCTAAATTTTGTGCTTTAATTACATGTTCGGAAATATACTTTTTTGTATCTATATCGGTTTCTCTGTTTTTAAGAATATCCAAGTACGAACCGTTGTAGTTAATTTTAGGATAAAAAGTATTATTGAGTTTTATATGATAATTCTCATGTTTTTTTTCGATAATAATATCGGGTATTATATAATGAATAAAGGTTTCTTGTCTTAAAAACCCCCCGGGTTTCGGATTCAACTTTTTTATAATTTTTAAGCAATGCTCAACCTCGTTAATTGATACATTCATGGAACTAGCAATAAACTTACATTTGTTACAGCATAATTCGTCAAAATAATTATCAATAATATCTTTTATATACTGAGTATCTATATTCAATCTTTCGATTTGTAACAACAAACATTCTTTTAAACTACTTGCACCGATACCACACGGATCTAAAGTTTTTATAATATTTACGATTTTTACAATATGATCTTCGGTAGTATGTAATCGAGTAGCGGTTTCCAAGATATTGTCGGTAAAATATCCGTTTTTGTCTAAAGAAAATGCTATATATTTTGCTATTTCATAATCGTTAGAATCTAAATGTAAAAATCGTAGCTGATTAAGAATGTATTCCATGGGATCTTGTATAGAATAAAAAAGTAACGGGGATATATAATCATCTTGTTCGTCATCAATGGATTTTCCATGCATATATCCCGGATTTTCTGTTCTTAATATTTTATCATAAACTTTCTCGCTTATTTCCCACTCATTATCATGTTCTATTTCGATTACGGGATTGTCTTGGCATTGTTGTCGTATGTATTGGTTTAACTCAATACAATTCATTTGCAATATCTTTAACGATTGTCTTAATTTAAGAGAAATATTTAATTTTAAATCAGGTTTTATTTCATTGTTGATTTCCTGACTTATTTTATTACCGGTGTTCATATCTTTCCCTTCAAAATATATATTATATTATATTTTATGTTATGTTATATATATGTTTAATTTACTTATATTAAAAATTATGAAGTGATGATACATTAAAATAACTTTGAGATTTCTAAATTATTAAACATAATCTCCTAAAAATTAAGATCATTAAAATATTCCTTGGCACTTAATATCTTTAAGTACTACAAATAAATGAATTGATCTTTAAATCTCCGATTAAATTACATATGTTATTCTTAGTATACCGGATATACTTTAATAATAAAACCATACAATTATAATTACTCTTTCCTTAATACTTTTTAATACTAATAACCACAAGTACAATTAATTGACTAACAAAACATATTTATGATAGTATGAAATTGACAGTATATTACCTTGAGGTATATTGATGAAAGATATAATTTTAACTGACAGTTCAAAATGCCGAAGGTGTTATTCGTGTGTCAGAAACTGTCCTGTAAAGGCGGTTCAAATAAAACACGGCAAAGCGCAAATAATTCAACAACGGTGTATACAGTGCGGAAATTGTGTGAGACACTGCGGAAGAAACGCCAAAATTATTATGGATTCAAAATTGTATGTAACTCATCTATTGAATTCCGATACTTTTACCGTTGCGATGCTCGCTCCTTCTTTTATAACAAGTTTTTATCCTAAAAAATTAGGTGAAATTTTATGTAATCTAAAAAATTTAGGTTTTAATGAAATATGGGAAACCGCAATAGGTGCGGAATATGTTATGGATCATGTATATGAATATTTAAAAATAAATGAACATAAAACAGTATTCAGCTCGGCTTGTCCCGCTTTTGTAAGTCTTGTTGAAAAACATTTCCCCGATTTAACAGGCATGTTAATACCGATATGTTCACCTATGATAGCTACAGGAAGGATAATAAAGAAAAAATATGCTAATGCCGCTATCGTGTTTATAGGACCGTGTATTGCGAAAAAAGAAGAAGCACAGCAAAAACAGTTTTCAAATTGTATAGATGCTGTTTTAACCTTTTCCGAATTAAAAGATATGATCAGCATCAATAACGAAGATTCTGATCGTCAAAAACCCGATTTTAAATACTATATAGCTTCAAAGGGACGCCGAATACCAATTGAAGGGGCGATAAACGACTATATAAAAGAGTTTATGTATAATAAAAATTTGATATCTGTGGATGGGACAGGAAATTGCATTGAATTGCTTAAATATGTAACACAACGAAATGCCGATGCGGATTATTCTTTTTACGATACATTGATGTGCAAAGGTTGCATTAACGGGCCGGAAATTAATACCGACTTATCTATTTTTGAGAAAACTCAAATATTAAACAAATTCATATCAGATATGGAAAAATCGGAATTTACAATAGATTTTTATGCCTGTGAAAAACCGGGTATTGATATGACCAGAAGTTTTCAACCAAAAAGTATAAAATCCGATATTCCTTCTGAGGAAGATATCCAACAGATCCTTGCGCAAATAGGAAAAACAATACCGGATGATGAGCTCAATTGTGGTGCATGTGGGTACGAAACATGCAGAGAAAAAGCGGTGGCGGTATTTCAGGGAATGGCAGAAGTTGAAATGTGTTTTCCATATTTGATTGATAAAAAAAATCAATTATATAACGAGTTGTCAAAACGGTTTCGTATGATTCAAGATTTGAATAATGAATTAAACGCGGTATTCGATTCATCATATGACGGTTTGATCATGTGTGATGCAACAGGAAAAATTTTAAGAACAAATTCGGCTTATAGAAAAATGGTATGTATTGACAATTTTCCTGAAACTGTTTTTGATTTGGAGAAAGATAATATTGTATATCCTTCAGCTTCAATCTTGGTACTAAAAGAAAAAAGAAGAATAACTTTTTTGCAACAAATAAAATCCGGAAAAAAATTAATTGCCACAGGCAATCCCATATTTGATGAGAACGGTAACCTTATAGGAGTGGTTACAAATGTCAGAGATATTGATGAGCTTAACCGGCTAAGAAACAACATAAACGGTAATAACGGGAAAAATAAAAACGACAGTTACTCCGGAATAGTTGCAAACAGTTTAGAATTCGGTGAAGTGGTTGATTTAGCGGCAAGAGCCGCCGGATATAAATCTACTGTAATTTTATTGGGTGAGACCGGAGTAGGAAAGGATGTTATCGCAAGATTTATCCATTATATGAGTGAAGTAAAAGACGGTCCTTTTATTAAAGTTAACTGCGGAGCAATACCGGAAAACCTTATGGAAGCCGAATTATTCGGATACGAGTCCGGTGCTTTTACCGGAGCAAAAAAAGAAGGTAAAAAGGGTTTGTTTGAAATGGCGGATAAAGGTACAATTTTTTTAAATGAAATAGGGGATTTGCCAATGCCTATGCAAGTTAAGCTTTTGCAGGTCATCCAAGATAAAAAGATAAATAGGATCGGGGGAGGTAAAGGAATATCCGTTGACGTTAGGATTATCTCAGCGACTAACAAGGATCTCAAGCAAATGATTAAAGACCGTATCTTCAGAGATGATCTTTATTACAGATTGAATGTTGTGCCTATTTATATCCCACCCCTTAGGGAGAGAAAAGATGATATTATGCCCTTGGCATATCATTTTTTATATGAATTTAACAGACAATATAATACCGATAAAGACTTTTCACCGGATATAAATGATATACTTATGGAGTATTATTGGCCGGGTAATGTCAGAGAGCTAGAAAATATAATAGAGCGGATAATTGTAACCTCTAAAAATTCAGTAATTACACGGGATGATCTTCCTCAATATATGTTTGATGCGGAGGGAGGTATTGTTCAACCTATTGTAGTTAACAGCTTGCTGCCATTACAAATAGCAAAAGATGAAGTGGAGAAAATTATTCTAAAAAGAGCATATAAATTATATGGGAATACATATAAAATGGCTGAAGTTTTAGGTGTTAACCAGTCTACTATTGTAAGAAAAATCAATAAATTAAAAGAATGAATTCTACTGTAAAAAATTCTAAACTTATAAAAAATTTATAATGCAATCATGCATGATTAATGCAATTACGCATTAATCTGTTATAATGTATAGTAATGTATATATATCCGGAAAAAGTAATTTCTAAATAAAAAGGTTTTCCGGTTAAATACTAAATATATAAGGATTTTTTCTATTTTTGATAAATGTGTTCTATTTGATAGATGTGAAAATTATATGCACATATGTATAAATGCATTTTTAACTTTCATTTATTTGTCATTTCATAATTCTATTTTGCATTAAAAAAAATACATAATGTAATTAAATGAAAGAAAATATCTAAAAGATAAGCAGTAATAAAGTCTCAAAACAATACCAAACGATGACATGTATAATAAAGTTTAGAATTTTTTTAACTATGCCAATTGTTGGCATAGTTTTTGCTAAATATATTAATGAGCGGAAAACCGGAGAAAAGAGGTGAAATTTACATGGAATTTTCATGTTATAAAGACCTGAAAAAGCGTTGCACAAACCAAACCGAACACAAAGCAGATAACAAGATACGTATAGTAGTTGTTTTGTCAAAAAGTAGTATGGCGGTAGGTGCAGGCGAGGTGCTAAGGTCTGTTCAAGACGCTGTAATAAAAGGAAACATAAAAAATGTAATCGTTGAAATCACCGGATGTATGGGTATGTGCTCACAGGAACCGATGATAATCGTTAAGGATGAAAACAGAAAACAATACGTTTATAATCTGGTTACGTACGACAAGGCTCGTGTGATAGCCATATCGCACGGTTTATATAACAAAGCGGTCTCAGCGTGGCTTTTAAAGTAAGGAGGGATTTATATGGACATTACCAAGGAAACTTCCCTATGCGGGAACTTAAGTGAAAAAGAACAATTCGATCTGCTTGAGGAGGTTATTTTGCAATATGAAGGAAATGAAAAAAATCTTATTCAAATTCTTCACATGGCTCAAGCAATATTCGGTTATTTACCCGGGAATGTGCAGGAATATATTGCACATAAAACAGGAATACCTTATTCAAAAGTAAGCGGAGTAGTTACTTTTTACTCCTTTTTTTCCTCAAAACCTAAGGGTGAATATGTTATTAGCATTTGCCTCGGTACGGCGTGCTATGTAAGAGGAGGTAAAAAGATACTTGAAAAATTGAAGGAGTTGTTAAATATTGATGTAGGTGAAACAACCCCGGACTTAAAATTCACCCTTCAGGTAATGAGGTGTATAGGTGCATGTAGCCTGGCACCCGCAATTAGTATCAACGGTAAAGTATATAAGCAAGTAAATCCTAATAAAATTTCTCAAATTTTAAATGAATACAGGTAGGTGGTGATATAAATGTCAGATTTTAATACTTTAATAATTCGAAATATTAACGATTTAGAAAGAATTTCTAGAGAGTATAATGAACGCCTTTCATCATATGATCATATAATTCAGTTATGCTCCGGTGCAGGTTGTGTATCGTCAGGTAGTAAATCTTTAAAAGATTTGTTATATGACGAACTTTTGCATAAAAGTCTTCATGACAAAGTAAAGATCAATTTAACAGGATGTATGGGCATGTGCGATATAGGACCTATGATGGTAATTTTACCGGAGGGTGTGTTGTACTGTAATTTGAAACCTGAAAAAATAAAGGCTATTGTGAGAAAACATCTCATAGAAAAACAAATTGCTGAAGAATATTGTTATTATGACGATAAGACCAAAAAAGCAATTCCGTATATAAAAGATATTGATTTTTATAGTAAGCAGAAAAAAATTGTATTAAATAACTGTGGTCGCATTGATTATAACTACATAGAAGAGTACATAGCCAATAAAGGTTATTATGCTCTTGCAAAAGTGTTAAATTCCATGACATCAAATGATGTAATAGGAGAGATAGATAAATCCGGCTTGCGTGGCAGAGGAGGCGGAGGTTTTCCAACCGGATTAAAGTGGAAGCTGGCGGCTAGAACAAAAAGTGATGTAAAATATATTGTTTGTAACGCCGATGAGGGTGATCCCGGAGCTTTCATGGACAGAAGCCTTTTAGAAGGTGATCCACATCTTGTTATTGAAGGGATGGTAATAGCCGGTTATGCAATAGGTGCAAATAAAGGGTATGTCTATGTAAGAGCTGAATATCCTTTGGCTATAGAGAGACTTGAAAATGCAATCTCTCAGGCTAAAGAACGCAATCTATTAGGGAAAAACATTCTTAGTTCCGGTTTTGATTTTGATATTGAAATACGAATAGGAGCCGGTGCGTTCATTTGTGGTGAGGAAACAGCTTTAATGGCATCTATTGAGGGAAGACGCGGCGAACCCAAGCAAAAACCTCCTTATCCCTCTGATTGCGGTCTTTTCAATAAACCTACCGTTATAAACAATGTAGAGACATATGGTAACATTGCTCCGATCATACTTAAAGGATCGGATTGGTATAAGGGTATAGGTACGGAAAAAAGTACCGGTACAAAAATTTTCGCTCTTGCGGGAGATATAAATAATACCGGTATTATTGAAGTTCCCATGGGGATTTCACTAGGTGAAATTGTATATGATGTTGGCGGAGGTATTCCGAACGGAAGAAAATTTAAGGTTGCTCAATCCGGAGGACCTTCAGGGGGATGTCTTACAAAAGAGCATTTAAATACACCTATTGATTATGATTCTTTAAAGGAATTAGGTGCAATAATGGGGTCCGGTGGTTTAATATGCATGGATGAAGATACATGTATGGTTGATATCGCTAGATACTTCATGGAATTTATACAAGAGGAATCATGCGGGAAATGTACCGCGTGCAGACTCGGTAGTAAAAGAATGCTGGAAATATTGGAGCGTATAACAAAAGGTCAAGGTAAAGAGGGTGATATCGAGAAATTGGTTGAGTTAGGTGAAACCATGAAAGATACTGCACTTTGCGGTCTGGGACAAACCGCGCCTAATCCTGTTTTGAGTACAATAAAATATTTCAAAGATGAATATGAAGAACATATTAAAAAGAAATATTGCCGTGCGGGTGTTTGTGCCGATTTGTTCATATCTCCGTGTGAAAACGCATGTCCCGCCGGAGTAAATGTACCCGGATATATAGCACTGATAGCCGCCGGCAGGATAGAAGATGCATTTAACCTTATACGGCAAGAAAATCCTTTCCCTGCCGTATGTGGAAGTGTATGTACTCATCCGTGTGAAAGTAAATGCAGAAGAGGACAGCTGGACGAATCGATTGCAATTGCAGATTTGAAAAGATATGTTGCAGATGAAGTATATAAATCGGATAAACCGTTTTCTAATATAGTATTTAAAAAGAACGGTAAATCGGTAGGTATCATCGGAGCCGGACCGTCAGGTTTGACATGTGGTTATTACCTGGCAAGGTTAGGATATGATGTTTATGTTTATGAATCACAGCCGGTTGCAGGCGGTGTGCTTGCATTCGGTATTCCTGAATATAGATTACCTGAAAAAGTGCTCCAAAAAGAGATCGACAGCATTAAGTGTGTTGGTGTTAATATTCTTTTGGAACATGAAGTTGGTATAAATGTCGACTTTAAAGAACTCAAACAAAAACATGATTCCATCTATATCGCAACAGGTACTCAAATTAGCAGAAAAGTAGGTATTGAGGGGGAAGAACTCAAAGGTGTGTATCATGGTTTGGACTTTCTAAAAGATGTTAATTTGAATAAAAAAGTTACAGTAGGTAAAAAGGTTGCGGTTATAGGAGGAGGTAACACGGCTATTGATGCGGCAAGAGTGGCGGTAAGGCTTGGTGCCGAGGAAGTACACATATTGTATAGAAGAACACAGGAAGATATGCCGGCGGATAAAAGAGAAATAATTGATGCGATTGAAGAAGGGGTCATAATACATGAATTGGTACTACCGTTAAGATTTATTGAAAAAAATGGAATGATCAATCAAGTCGAATGTGCATTTATGGAATTGAAAGGGTTTGATAAAGACGGGCGTAAAAAAACCAAGATAAAAGAAGGTTCAAAATATTTGATGGACGTTGATATGGTGATCCCCGCTGTAAGCCAATATTCCGATTTACCTTTTGTAAGGAAAGATGAGATTGAAGTGACTTCTCAAGGCACCTTTGTAGTGGATGAAGAAACACTTATGACTTCGGACGACGGGGTATTTGCAGGCGGTGATGTGATAAGAGGTTCGGATGTTGTAATTACTGCAATCGCCGATGGAAAAAAAGCCGCCGTGGCGATAGATAAGTATTTAGGTGGAAAAGGTGATCTTAACAAAGGTGAGAAGATAACTATTCCGCAGGTGTTTGATGATGATGAGATTAATGAACATGAGCGTTTCCCCATAAAACATTTAAACCCGGAATCGAGAAAAGATAATTTTGACGAAGTAAAAATTGGTTATCACAAGTTAAATGCAATTGCCGAGGCGATGAGATGTTTAAGATGTGACAGAAGATGCGATTCATAAAGGGAGGTGACTGATTAATGGTAAACTTAACTATAAATAATAAAAAAATCGTTGTAAATGAAGGAACAACCATATTAGAGGCTGCGAAACTAATTAATGTGACTATACCGACATTATGTCATTTGGAAGGGGTACATGAATTAGGTTCATGTCGAATATGTGTTGTGGAGGTTGAAGGCGAAAAAAACCTACCTGCTTCATGCATGACCAAAGTTAGAGAGGGCATGATTGTTCATACCGATTCACCAAGAGTACGTAAGGCTAGAAAGGTATTATATGAATTATTACTATCCGATCATCCTAAAGAATGTTTAAATTGTAACAGAAATCAAAACTGTGAATTGCAAAAATTAGGAGAGAAAATAAACGTTGAAGAACACAGGTTTGATGGAGAAATGTCTTTGTGTGAGAATGATTATTCAAACCCTTCAATTGTCAGAGATACATCAAAATGCATTTTGTGCCGGAGATGTGTAACAATATGTAATGAAATACAGGGAGTCGGGATATTGAATCCTCAGTATAGAGGATTTTATACCGTTATAAGTCCTGGCGAAGATCTCATGTTGGGGAATGTCGCTTGCACATATTGCGGGCAATGTACAACCGTTTGCCCGGTAGACGCTTTAAAAGAAAGAAGTTCAATAGATGATGTTCTAAATGCATTATTTGATCCTAAGAAAACTGTTATTGTACAAAGCGCTCCTGCAATTAGAGCCGCATTAGGAGAAGAATTCGGTTACGAACCGGGAACACTTGTTACCGGGCAAATGGTCTCGGCTCTTCGTGAATTGGGATTTGATTATGTTTTCGATACTAACTTTACAGCCGACTTAACAATAATCGAAGAAGGTACCGAGCTTTTACATAGACTTATATCAGCTGTTAGAGACAGTGATAGCAGTATAAAATTGCCTATGATCACCAGTTGTAGTCCGGGATGGATTAAATTTATTGAACACTACTATCCTGATTTGACCGATCATCTATCAAGCTGTAAATCACCTCATATGATGCTTGGTGCATTATGTAAATCATATTTTGCTAAAAAGGTCGGCATAAACTCTAAAGACATTTTTGTGGTATCGGTTATGCCTTGTACTGCTAAAAAGTATGAAATAACAAGGCCTGAAATGATAAATGATAATTTGCCGAATGTCGACGCCGTTTTAACTACTAGAGAATTGGCTAAAATGATAAAAAGCGCCGGAATAGATTTTAAAAATATCCGAACCGACACATTCGATAGCCCGTTAGGCTTGTCAACGGGAGCAGCCGATATCTTCGGCAATACCGGAGGTGTAATGGAAGCTGCAATTCGTACCGTATACGAATTGGTAACCGGTAGAGAACCTGAATTTGACAAACTTCACGTCGAACCTCTTATGGGGTTGGATAGAATAAAAAGAGCCGATTTAACTATAAAAAATGTTAAAAAAGAATGGAGTTTTCTTGAGAATGTAACACTTAAAGTAGCGGTCACCAGTGGATTACAAGGTGCTGCCGTTTTACTGGATGAAATTAAAAGCGGTTTATCACCATATCACTTTATAGAGGTGATGGGATGCCCGGGCGGCTGTATAAGTGGTGGAGGACAACCTAGAATGACAGATAATAATGTCAGGTTAAAGAGAATAGAAGCATTATACAGAGAAGATGAGAATAAAGAATTGAGAAAATCACATACAAATCCTGATATAACAAAGCTATACGAAGATTTCTTAGGAGAACCTTTAGGACATATATCTCATGAGTATCTACATACAATTTACACTAAGAGAGATATGTATATAAAAAAATAATAAATTATTATAACATTGAGATTCAAATAAAAAGGACATATTGAAATTCGATATGTCCTTAAATATTTATAAGAAAATTTAATATAAAAAATCAATATACACAAAAAGAATAACACTACCAATTAATGAGACATAATGTAATCTATTATATTTTGCATTTTTTGATTTACTTTGTCAAAATTCATATAGGGTATGTAACAATTCTCTAGACTATCATGTAATTTTTTAGCCGAGTTTATAGTAAAAATTGCTCTGTTCAATAAACCTTCAAATTCCAATTGATTATATTGTAAATAGTCCTCATAATTTTCCGTTATTTTTTTATTCAGGAATTGATCTAAGTTATAACACCCGTATTCTCCCACTGGTACGGTATGATATTTATTACTGACAGTGATTGATATATCTTTATCAGGAATTATTACATGTTCAGGTTTATCAGGCAGGAGTGCACAATGGTAGATTTCTGTATAATAACCTCTTGCCAGTGCAGCGTCTGCTATAGCGCTTAAAATTCTTTCGGTCCCGGTTCCGGGGTTACCCTTGAGTATTATTTTTTCATTTGTGTTAAGCAGAGTCGGTAGATAGTTTTTCAATCCGTCAGGGGTTATAGCACTTGCAAAAAGTTTTCTGTATGAGCCTTCAGTATCGGCTATAGTATCTTTATCAAATATTTTTTCGATTATTGCAGTTGATATTTTATTTACTTGTCCTTTATCGGAGGCCATTGAGTATATCTCTTCCAAGTTGGCATGGATAAGAGCCGAAGCCGCCAAATACCTGTAAGCTCTTTGAAATATCCTACTTATCTCACTGCTTTCAGCCATGATTTGTTTTTTGTGATTTTTTATACCTTCATCATTCCAATAGTCGCCAAGGTTAATAATTTCATCAATGGCGCCCGGGTATTTTGGATCTACTACATGGGGAGAGGTACCGTCTAATATGGCAATCTTCTTTTGTGGAATGACTATACCGTCCAAAGAATTAGGATCGCTTGAGCAATGCATGAATTCAACATCAAAATCGGATTGAGCCGCCTTCTGAGCAATTTTTTTCATAAACGTTGATTTTCCTACACCCGGACCACCTTTTAAGATGAAAATATGTTCCGCAATGTTTTGAGGTAATATATATTGGTAATAACTGAAAAATCCCCGAGAAGTATTCCCGCCCGGGAACATATGTCTTTCGGTATGCATCATTTTATCTCCTTAAATATCGTTATCCATATATAATATGCATAATGCAATTATTTGTTATCATCACATTAACTACAGTTTGTGCATATTTTTAACGCGAAATACATAACAATAAAAATTCTTTTGTTATATTATGAAATAATAGAGATGGAAAGGGGCGTTGCACCCCTTTCAGAATATAGGGTTTGAGATATGATAATCACTTCGGGGGTTTCCGATAGTGAATGTAGGCACAAGTTTTTTATAATATTTATATAATATTTAAAATCAACTGCAAAAACGCACTTGCTATGAACATAGAAATTTATTTTTTATGACCGGTTCCGTTTTTGGTTTTTGTGCTATTAATGTTATTTTTGCCATTGATATTTTTACTGTTATTACCGTTATTACCGTTATAACTGTTATTACCGTTATTAATGTTATTAATGTTATTACTGTTATTGTCGTTGCTGTTGCTGTTGCTGTTGCTGTTGCTGTTGTTACTATTATTGTTATTACTGTTACTGTTATTGCTGTTGTTATCGCTATCGCTATCGCTATCGCTATTACTACTATTATTATTATTATTATTATTATTATTATTATTATTGTTATTACTATTACTGTTATTGGTGTTACTGTTATCGGTGTTGCTGTTGCTGTTGCTGTTATTACTGTTATTGTTGTTATTACTGCTATTGCTGTTGCTGTTGCTATTACTATTGTTGTTATTACTGTTATTGGTGTTGCTGTTGTTACTGTTGTTATTATTATCGGTGTTTTTGTCATTATCTTTATTATTATTCTGCTCTTTTTCATCGTTATTATTTTTTCCGGAATTGTCATTATCTTTTCCGGTTTTACCGTTTTGATTTTCAATGTTACCGGAGTTTTCACGGTTATCATTTTCTTTAATAACATTGCCGGTAGAATCAGAAGGCTTATCACTTTTACCGATGTTTTGGTTTTCTTTATTGTTACCATTGTTGTTTTTTTCCGCTTCGTGAATAATACCGACTATATTTTTAACCGACTCATTCCGTATTTCTTCTATTGTTGCATCTTCTTTTACTGCAATAAGCTTATTAAATAAGACAATTATTCCGGGACTCACATTATAATTTGCGGCTTGAGTTTTAATTTCACGATCAAATGTATCGGTAATAATATCGGTTTGTATATTTAAATCAACTGTCTTTTCAACTACTGAATTGATTAATTTCTCTATATACTTACTATTATTTTCTTTTGGAGCATTATTGTAAGATATTAAAACCAGGTTTGATGTCTCCGGTTTTAAGTAACCTTCATTGGCAGCGTTAATCATTATAGCTGCAATTGCATCGTCGGTTCTTTTATATTTCAATTGACCCGTATGAACGATGTCTTCTCCGGCTTTATCGATGCCATGTATATTTAATACATATCCGTAGACATTTACTTGCATTGATATTGACGGGTTTATATCAATCGCCATGGTCCTGTATGGTAAAAAATATGCCGAAAATAAGGTTATACTTGAAATTATAAGAATGAAAACGGCAGCTTTATATAAAGCGTTTGTCGGCGTGATATAACTAAAGGTTTTTCCAACTTCATGCCATTTTTCTTTTTTTATTTTTTTGAAAGTACCGTCATTACATAATATATTGGTATGGGTACTGTCAGTGTTTAATATTACCGCTTTCATATCTCACCTTTTTTTATAGTTTACTATTCCCGAATATAAGCAGAAATCAAATCATAATCTCCGCTTTTTATAATTAACACAGCTATTATATATTTACGAAATCTGTCATATTTTTTTTGGGGTATTTTTAAATTTTTCTCAATATATTTTGCCGGTAACTGTTTGCTATTTTTAAAAGTAATAAATAAATGTTTATCCTCAATTATGTATGTTGCTATTCTTATGCATAATAAACGTGTTTTTTTATGTTTTGGCGAAATCTCTGCAAGGTCGTCAAATGTAATGCTAAAACTTTTTAGTTCATCTCTTAGTGTATTTATCTCATCAACCAGGTCATTATTTTTTTTATTTTCGAAATAATGTTCTGATGAAATTTTTTGATCCAGTAAAATTATGTGGCCGGTGTCATCTGTAATATCATCAGACACTTCTTGATCTTTATATTTTTTAATTCTACGATAATAATCAATAATTCTATGTTTTATTACACTATTAGCAAAAGGTAGAAAAGAACCTTTACTTTCGTCATATTTATCAATTGCTTCAGAAAATGCTTCCATGGCAATAGAATATTCATCGTCATTATTCTGATCAATATAACGACCTGTTACTTTTTGCGCACACGACAAAACAAAAGGCATATATGCACAAATTAAATTTTCTTTAACATCACTGTTAAACCTGGCTTCTTGTGCTAATTGATCTAAATTTTTCACTTTGGTTCTCTTCTTAAACTTTAAATATGTTTATATAATAACACTATTTCATAAAAATGAAAACAGAACAAACCCAAATTAATCTAGAATTTGTTCCGCTTCATCTAATTTTTGATTGTGTGAATTGTAATACATGCTTTATAGGCACACAATTATATAAAACCATATATGGTTGTTTTATTTTTTGTTACCATTTCCTTTGCTGTTCACGGATGAGTTAGCCTTACCGTTGTTCGAAGCATTTGCGTTAGCTTTACCATTATTCGAAGCATTTGAATTTGCATTATTAATTGTTTCTTGTTCTTGTGCTGATTGGTCTTGATCACAATTGATATTTGCGTTCATTTCGATTTCTTTTTCCATTTTTCGTTCTAGGTTTCTTTTTATTTGAGCAGCTGCATTTTGTGTTCCGTTATTACCGGTTTTATTCATCAGCATTTCAATTACACGCATTTTATTTTCGTAATATTTTATTTTGTCAAAGCCTTTTAAATCATCGTCATCATACAAGTCTTCGGATAATGTGTATTTAGTGTTGTACATATCTTTAAGAACATCTTTATAGTATGATACAAGGCTGTCCAGTTCAAGTTTCGCTTGTTTGTATGCATTGGACGCATTAATATATGCTTGTATTCTTTCTTTTAATACTGAATGTTCCACAGTGTCAAAGCCTGTAATAACCTGTAGCAAAGCTGCGTCGGATTGCTCTTTTAACAATTGGAGAACCGATTCTTTTTTATCTAATATCATTGAAGCCAAATTAAGCATTATTTCATCATTAGTCATTTTAACTAGCAATTGTTGATATGTGAAATTCTCTTTAATTGCCGGTAAATATTGGGGTAAGGTACCTGTAGCTATTATAACCAATGTTTCTCCATTATTTATTATATCGTAGGTGACAGTAGGATAGTATACGGTTATATTTATGTTTGAATTTAATGATTCTTGAGAATTATTTTGTTCTTCGACTTCGGCCTCATCATCTTCTTCGGTATACATATCCAAATAGGCATCCAAACTCATATTTTTTGAAGGTATTGACACGACTTCTTTCCACACATCGGTAATTATTTTTATAAATACATCTGTCGTGTTCGCATTAAAAATATCAGCTTCTATCATTTTATGAAGTGGTAGTTGCACGGTTATTGTTGTAATACCGGTTGCATTTGTGTTTGTTTGTGTACCGGCTGATGATAGTACATACGTTATCGCATTTACTTGTGTTGTTTGTGTTTGTTCTGCGGTTGCCGCAGCAGTCAATGAAAATATCAAGCATACTGCGGTAAAAATTGTTATTAATTTTTTCATTAAAATTTCCTCCGTTTAATTATTTTTTTCATTAAATAAATACGGTAAAGATAATTATTTTTTTGGGGTAAAACGGAAAAAATATTGATATTTTTTACCTTAGTGATTTTAAAACCTGCAAGTTATATTTGTGATGATATGTTTTTGTTATATGAGGAAGATGTGTTTATATATACCTTGAGATTTTCATCAAGTATATAAATCGGGTTTTTGATATTTAATATCTTATCTATATATAAGTTATCTTTTATATATCATAGCACCCGTTATTATCAAAGGAATTATGATTATGATTATTAAATTTATAAAAATTTATCCTTCAAAACGCCACTCCCCTCTACATAAAACGGTATGTATATAATTACCGGTTTACTTACATATATCTGTAGTATAAAATAAAAACACCTTTCGGACAATAGTCGGAAGCAGACAAGACATCTTGTCGGTTTATGCGATAGAGAGAGATAATGCATTAACATTATTAAACTTTACGGAGGGTGGTTATTATGAGAAGAGGGTTTATTTGTATATTACTGATAGCTGTTATAATATTGACACCGTTATCGGTACATGCTTCATCGGGTGTATTTTACTCGATGAATTTTAGCTGTAACAACAGTATAATTATGAATAACGGAGCTATAGTCAACACAAACGGTAAGGTAATGATACCGGTTAAGGTTTTTGCAGATGCAATAGGAGCAAATGTTTACTTGGACAGAAATACTATGACATATACATTAAGTCAGGGTAATACGGAAGTTGTTCTGAATTTAAGTGACAACACGGTAATGGTTAATGGAAAATATGTAAGAACCTATGAAAGCACTGAAGTAATAGGACAAAGAATTTATGCACCTGCAACGTTTCTTGCTACACAGTTCGGTTTAAAGGCGTATATTAATTACACTAAAAATAGATATGAAATATATAGGCCTGTTAACAGTGGAATTGTATTAAAAGTAGAATCGGGTGATACACTAAGTAAAATAGCCGAAAGCTACGGCACTTCGGTCGCTTGGATAAAAAACCAAAATAATTTGTCAAAAGATACGATTTTTATAGGTCAAGACTTGATTATAGGTCATCATACGGCTCAGGGGAATTCATACGGAGCTTATGTTAAATCAAATGCTACAGTGGAATCCGGACCGGGGTTTTCGTATACTGACAGAGGATATTTAAAAGCATGGACCTCCATAACGGTTATCGGTAAAAGAGGAGACTGGTATTATGCTACAACACCCGTGGGTACAGGTTGGCTTCATAAAAGTGTTATGTGGATAGACCAAGCCGGAGTCGGATTTATAGACAACAGTGGTTATTTTAACAAATTAATAAAATACAGTACGGAAGGTGACTCCTTAACATACAATAAGTATGTTGTAAAAAGCGGTGACACCATATGGTCGGTAGCATCTTTTTTCGGCATATCGGAAACCGATTTAAGAAATGCTAATAATTTAACAGCCTCACACTTATCGATAGGACAGACATTGAATATACCTGTATATAATATAGGAAAGAAAAATGTTCCGTCCGGACAATATGGGGAAGTACTGGATTGGAATACCCAAGGGCAATATGTGTTCCCCGTGAATAAAAACGGTGTTCTAATAGATATGACAACCGGTGTACGTATAAATGTAAGAAGAACTACAGGGTCGGCTCATGCCGATACCGAAACGTTAACCTGGTCGGATACACAAGCATTAAAAAAAGCTGTAGGAGGAAATTGGACTTGGGAAAGAAAACCGTTTATATTAGAAGTGGACGGGAGAAGATATGCCGTATCGGTAGCTGCGATGCCCCATGCAGGAGTTGATGGTGTCGCATATTTACAAAATGTAGCGGGAAGAAGCGGTGATTACGGATATGGTCCTAATTATGATGCTATACCCGGAAATGGTATGGATGGACATTTTGACCTTTACTTTTTAAATGGAAGAAGACATAAAGACGGCCAAATAGATCCTCAGCATCAAAAAACAGTTCTATTCGCAGGCGGGTTACAATAGATTAGTAAAAGAAAAAATAAAATAAATATAAAACCGGAGTAAATACTTTTACTCCGGTTTTATATTTAGAATATACTATATGAAATACTTTTTATAATTTATGTCTAGTTTTTCGATACATGCCGGGCTATTCTTATTAAATATGTTTCACTCATAAATACATAAATTCAACTGTAATTTAAGTCTGTTTAAACGCATAATAGATCATGCAAGTAATTGTTATTAATGAAACAATCACGTCCCGAAGCTTTATATTGTTTGTAATAATTAAATATACAAAAAAGGTATAAAACCTGTAAAAAACAAACAAGAGAATATATGCGTGTATAGTATAATATTTATATAATAGTACCCAAATGTAAATATTACTATGAAATATATAATATACATTATAATATATGTTAAATAATAATAAAAAAGATATAAATAAGGTATAATATAATCATAATACTTGCAAAAATTAAAAAATTGCAAACAAAATATAAAATATTCTTGATTAATGTACAAAAATTATATATAATGCATATATGAATAAATATGATTTGCCTCTTTGTATAATATATAGATACAGGAAATAACATTTGCTATAAGTAAGTGTTTATTCAATATAATTTTATTTTAAATATTAAAGGAGGTCTATTATGTCAAAAAACATAATACGTATGTTTTGCTTAGTTGTGACAGCGGCTATGATGATTACTATGATAGCATGTTCTCAGTCTTCTGAAACGCCGCAAGATACTACAGGTGTTACAACTGCAACTACTACACAAGCATCGGGGACTTCTGCGGCTACAACAACTGCTGCAACTACAACTCAACCGGTTGAAGTGAATCCCTTTGCAGAATTTTATGAAATTACTTGGTTGACGGGAATCAGTGACGACAAATACATCGAAGGTGGATTTGACGAGTTGATGTTGGAAGAAAAATACAATGTTGATTTTAAAATCTGGAACATCAGCAATTATGATCCCGAAGGTTTAGCCATGATGTTAGCTGCAGGAGATATACCCGATATCGGTTATTTACCTCACGCACCTTTGGATGCTGTACAGCTATACAATGACGGCTTTACAAGATTAGTACCGTTGGATATGTATAAAACATACTTCCCGTATTATTACGAGCAGATGTTGAAAAACGCTCCTTCATCGTTTGTATATAATAACAAACGTAACGAAGATGGAAGTTTGTCAGACGATTTCTACGGAATATCCTTCATTATGAGTGTTTATAAAACATATTATAATGTTCCTCTTATGAGATTGGACTGGCTTGAAAACGTTGGGTATACAATACCGGAATCAGACTTAACACCAATTAAGTTAACCGACGAAAAATTAGGTCAATTCTCAGATCAATTATTTGTTTCTAACCACATCTTCCCACATGACGTTATGAATGATATCTTCAGAGCTTTCACAGAAGATGATCCTGATGGAAACGGTGAAGACGATACATACGGCGGAGTTATTTTTGATCATAGTTTCAGATCTCATTGGACTGATCTTTATTGGGGACAATTCGGTGTTATCTCTTCTGAAGCAAACTTCTTGTATAAAGATTCCGCTACCGGTGACGTTGTTCCCTGGTATGCATACGAAGGTTACAGAGATTACATGGCATGGGCAGTTGATATGCGTGAAAAAGGTTACTTGAGAACTCTCCCTGAAGGTCACCAATCATTGGCGCCTCAAGGTTCATGGTATGACAATCTGCTTGCAAACTGGATGACAGGTAAAATCGGATACTTTTTTGCTGACAGACAATACCTTTGCAGACCGGATTTCCCGGAATACTCCGACAGACAACCTCCTCAGAGCATTTGGTTAAATTCGGGTGATAAAGAAGCTACATTCGTATCCTTCCCCGCATTGGCAGGTCCCGGACCGGAAGGCTCATGGGGAACAAGAAGATATGCGCTTGACGCTTTTGCGGAAGGCAAATTCAGAACTTATACTATAGCTGCGGAAGTAAGCGATGGTAAATTGGCAAGAATGCTTACAATATGGAATGACAGATACATCGATGCGGAAAGTGATTTCTGGGTAAAAGTACTCTACGGTGTTGAAGGTGTTCATTACACATGGACAGGTGAAGCGTGGAAATCCGGTATGATAGCTACAGCTCCGGAAAAAATACCTGCTCACTACAGAAGATACGGCGGATTCGGCGGAAGCTTCTCAGCTGAAATTTCTCCTGTTATGAACGAAGCTATGACCCAATACATGAAGTTCTTCTTAGACAACAACTGGACACAAAAATACACTTTGGAACCTCACAAATATCTAAGTGTAATGTATATGGGCAGTGAAATGAGAGACGCATACACAGCTGATTGGAATGCTATGAGTGCGGATATAAACGCTATTATAGCAGATTTCAGAAATCGTTCATGGGGCGGACAAATTAGTAATGTATCAACCGAATGGGCTCAATATATTAATCAATTGTATGCAGCCGGACTGGAAAAATTGGTTACAGATTACTTCAACAATCCTGCATTCGAAACATATACAAGACCGGATTTGAGCTAATAAGTACGACATAAAAGAATGTAAGTAAGATACAAAAATAAAAAGAGCGGTTAAAACCGCTCTTTTTATTTTGGGTTTTAGCTGATTATAAAAAATAGTGATATACATTTTATGAAAAAGGTATAATCATATACTATATTGGAACTAGTATAATACTAATATACTGTCATAATTCAATTAAAATCTTACATTATTTTAAGAAATGAATAGAATTTAAATGACTGTAATATGCAATAAATTATATGTTTATAGGCTTAATCATAGTAAAAAATATCGCTTAATATGTATAAATATACAAATATAAAGTATTTATACACTTAAGCACAAAATACAATATATGTATATTATATACGTAAAATCTATAAATATTATTGATTAATCCAAAAATTCACCATATAATGTCCTAAAGACAATATGTTAGAAATTGATACTCTTTTTAAAATTTAATCACCGGGAAACAACATTTGCCATGGGCGGATGTTTTTCAATAAATATATAAATATATTTTATTTTAAAGGAGGTTTATTATGTCTAAGAACATAATACGTATGTTCTGCTTAGTTGTAACAGTTGCAATGATGGTAACTTTGATAGCATGTTCCCAATCTGTCGAAGCTCCGCAAGATACGACGACAGCTGCTACGACAACAGCGGTAACAACGACAAAAGCTGCAGGGACAACGGCGGCTACTACCACAACAGCTGCCACAACAACCCAAAAAGTTGAAGTGAATCCCTTTGCGGAATTTTATGAAATTACTTGGTTGTGCGGTATTAGTGACGACAAATACATCGAAGGTGGATTTGACGAGTTGATGTTAGAAGAAAAATACAATGTTGATTTTAAAATCTGGAACATCAGCAATTATGATCCCGAAGGCTTGGCCATGATGTTAGCAGCGGGAGACATACCCGATATCGGGTACATACCTCATGCTCCGTTGGATGCGGTACAGCTTTACAATGAAGGATTTACAAGATTGGTTCCGGTAGATATGTATAAAACATACTTCCCCTATTATTACGAGCAAATGTTGAAAAACGCACCTTCATCGTTTGTTTATAATAACAAACGTAATGAAGACGGAAGTTTGTCAGACGATTTCTATGGAATATCCTTCATAATGAGTGTGTACAAAACATATTATAATGTTCCTCTTATGAGATTGGATTGGTTAGAGAACGTTGGATATACCATTCCCAGTTCGGACTTGACTCCTATAAAATTGACAGATGAAAAATTAGGTCAATTCTCCAACCAATTATTCGTTACCAACCATATTTTCCCGCATGATGTTATGAATGACATCTTCAGAGCTTTCACTGAAGACGATCCCGACGGAAACGGTGAAGACGATACATACGGTGGAGTTGTATTTGATCACAGCTTCAGATCTCACTGGACCGATCTTTATTGGGGACAATTCGGAGTTATAGCTTCCGAAGGAAACTTCTTATATAAAGATTCCGCTACAGGAGATGTTGTTCCCTGGTATGCATATGAAGGTTACAGAGATTATATGGCATGGGCGGTTGATATGCGTGCGAAGGGTTATTTGAGAACTCTTCCGGAAGGGTATCAATCATTGGCACCTCAAGGTTCATGGTATGATAATTTGCTTGCAAACTGGATGACGGCAAAAATCGGTTACTTCTTTGCAGACAGACAATACCTTTGCAGACCTGATTTCCCGGAATACTCCGACAGACAAC
>CAZJOD010000009.1:0-46062 GCA_964547525.1 uncultured Clostridiaceae bacterium | reverse complement strand
CTTTATAGGTTATACCAAATGTTTCAGCCACATTTTGAGTCTCTTTATATCTTCTTTTTTTTAAGTCCTCGTGTGTCATCAGGTGATGCCCCGCATTACCGTTAGTTGCGGATACAAACATAGCTTTTCCGCCATATTTTACAGTTTGTAAAGCTATCCCACCGGTTTTTATATCACAATCATCGGGATGAGCTCCTATAGTAAGCAATCTGATTTTCTGCATCATTTTCCTCCGTTTATTTATATTATAAACATATTATACCACTTCGATATTTTACGGTCAAAATTTTTTACACATAGGAAATTATTTAAACATAAGTAGATTTTCTATTTACAAGGTTACATTCGCATGTGATATAATAAGTTTAATTCACAAATAATCGGAGGTAATTATGGAAAATTATACTACACAAGTCCCCGGTGACAAAAGCTACCAATCAACTTCGATAAATGTTAGGCTTAACACCGAAGACATAATGGGACTGATTAAATGGGCAAAATTCCGTGGAATAATGGATATTATATTCGGTATTTTGACCAGCTTGGGTTTTATAACCGCTATAATAGGAATTCCCCAAATAATTGCCGGAGTCAAACTTTTAAATTCGGTTTCGGCTTTAAGGCAATATATATATAATGGTCAAGAACAAAATGTAATAACTTATTTTGAAGAAAATCGTAAATTCTTCCTTTTTTCCGGAATAACCGTAATTATTAAATTAATCTTTACAGTTATATCTTTGATATTGTATATAAGCTTTTTTGCAATTTTCATGGCCAATTATACACAAATGCCTGAATTTGAACAGTTTTTCGAACAATTCGGTAATACCGGAGTAACATATCATGTATTATCCCGGTTAGGGTTGTCTTAATGTCTTAATGTTATTTGTTGCTAAACTGAATGACAAGGTGTAAAATATCTATGCAATATTTTTATATGCCTGTTTTTTACATTTTTCGAAGTATATTCGTTAACAACAGGAAGTACTATATTTAGAAGGGGTGTGTAATGATGAAAACAACTTTGATCGTCATGGCGGCAGGAATGGGAAGTAGATACGGCGGACTCAAACAAATGGATTCTTTTGGTCCGAACGGGGAAAGCATACTGGAATATTCCATTCATGATGCGATTAAAGCGGGTTTTGACGAAGTTGTATTAATAATAAAGCGTGAGATGGAGGATCTTTTCAGAGAAAAGGTAGGAAAAAAAATAGAAGAAAAAATTAATACCGTTTATGTATATCAAGATATTTACGATATACCGGAAGGCTTTATAGTTCCTGAAACCCGGGTAAAACCTTGGGGTACCGGGCATGCTGTATATTCCGCACGAAACGTTGTTAAAAATCCTTTTGCAGTTATAAACGCCGATGATTTTTATGGCGGTCAAGCTTTTAGACTAATACAAAGTTATCTTGCAGATGATTACGAATCGTATCGCTACTGCATGGTAGGATATGTATTAAAAAATACTTTAACCGAACACGGTCACGTGGCAAGAGGGATCTGTACCCTAAATGACAACGGATATCTTCAAAAAGTCGTTGAAAGAACGAAAATTAAAGTTTTCTACGACGGACCTAAATATATTGATGAAAACTCAAATTGGATAGAAATCAATCCCGATAGCATAGTTTCTATGAATATGTGGGGTTTTACACCTGATTTCTTTGAAAAATTATCAGAAAAATTTATTATATTTTTATCAGACCATGAAGATAATTTGGAATCGTGTGAATTTTATTTGCCATTTGCAGTCGATGAACTTATATCCTCTAAGGTTGCTGAGGTTAAGGTCTTAAAAACTCCTGATTTATGGTATGGAGTAACTTACTCCGAAGACAAACCGAAAGTAAAGGAATCTATACAGAAGTTAATTAATAAAGGTTTATATCCTGAGAAGTTGTAAAAAATATGAATGATTGGTATGCATTATACCAATCATTCGTTTAATTTTTGATAACGTTTTATTTATCTTTAAAATTTATAAAATCGTATAAGATTTTATAATAAACGATTATTACCAATCATTTTGTAATATTTTCCGAATATATCAAGATATTATTACTTCGCCGTTTTCCTTAATCTCAACGGTCATATTATCTTTAACATATTCTAAGAATTCTTTACCCAATCCGGACACGGCAATTATGGTGTTTCCGGTCCAAACGCTTCCGGTTACAATCCCGGCTGCAGTATCGGAATCAATTTGTTCTGCAAATAATATAGCGGCAGGTGCCGTACCTTTTTTACATATTGTATGTAAAAGTAAACTCCCTATTTCAGAAGTTTTTACTTTTGGCAGGCATAACACTTTCCCGGTTATTTCTTTGTGATACAAATCATGATTCCCTTGATCCGCTCCTACTAAGAGGCTTCCCTTTTGTATCGCATTAGAATTAAATGTCAAACTCAAGTCAGGTTCTTTTCTTGAAACAACTGCATTCGCTGAAATATTTCCACCTGTGATCGGTTTTCCCATAAAGCTTTTACTCATTATTTACACCTCCCTGTCGCTATAACACCTGATAATTCTTGGTCGTCATAATATCTTGCATTTGATTTTATACGTAAAACATTGGAATTTGTAACTACCGGTTGATTTGACCATTTAGGGTTACTCATCAACATTTTAGGACACATGAATGAAAATTGAACACCGGTATCCATTAATTTATTATACATTGTGTAATTAGCTTTAAACCTTGTGAACACATCAGGATCAACACATAAATATGTAGGGATAGCAACTTTGACTTTACCATGCATTTTTAAGGCACGTTCAATCAATACAGTCCACTTTTCCACTTGATTAACGGTTAAGTGAGGACACCCGATGACAGCCATCTTTGGTTTCATCTTTCCGCTCTTCCAAGGCATCGGGTAAGTTAATTGCAATCCCGACAATTCTTCATCGTCAATTATATATACCTCGGCATTTTCCTTTAATAATTTTTTCCCGTGCTGCACGGCATCCGGAGTAACATGATCTATATGAAACAATCCAAGTCCCGATGTGGATATTACCGCACCTAAATCCTTTAAGTAATCTTGCATAGGTTCATCTATACGTCTGCCTAAAAATTGATCTATTCCTTGTATATATGGGATTTCTCCCTTGGCTTTCAATGCTATGGCGTGACCTAATAACTCTACATTAGGCAAATGGCGAGTATTTAAGACAACATTTAAACCGGCTTTTCTCCCTTCATCGGTTAATAGTCCGTATTCAGGTACTTTTCCGAGTACCGCTCCGAATAAACCTATAATTGCAGGGTTCAAATTTGTTCTTGCTCCTAAAACAGAATTTGCATAAATTACTGATTCGGGACCGGACCAAGATAAGATACTTCCTTTGGCGGGAATATTTTTCACCTGTTCAAGATAGCAAGTACATGCAAACGAATTGTTATCTCTTAAACCGATTTTCAATAGTTTTTCTTCAAAGAACTTTTGTTTACCGTATATTTTCTTGAATGCACCTTTTTGACCCCCGGTCATTTTTACATTTTCAAAATCATATGGCTTAGGGTTTACGGTAAATGGTATTTTTGTTTTAATATCATTCTTTATAAGTTCATCCAATATATCATTTAGCCCCTCAAATGCAGGCATATCATATGATATGGCCATATGTGAAGCGCCTGTCACATTAACAAGTCTTTCCGCTTGAAAAATATCTCCATATGTAACCAATGCTTTTAATATTTTTTGTAACGTTTCACCTTGTTTACCTTCCAAAATTTCAATCTCTTCTTGATTCAATTGCATTTTAAAGTTCATATAAATCACTCCCGTCAATCGCGTTTGTTACAATTATAAATTCCTATAATTGATTATATAGTATATACTATAAAAAATAAAGCAATACATACAATTGTTAGCAATAAACTTATAACAAAATCAGCATATATTTTTTTTAAACCAATCCAGTACCTCTTTATACTTTAGTTTTCCTCCGAAGATATCCAATGCACTTCCTATTGTAGCATTTATCTTTTTATTTCCTGTGCAGGAGATCTTCTCCAAATCAATTAAGGAAGATATTCCACCGGCATATGTAACCGGTATCTCAGCGTAATTAGAAAGAATATCTACCAGTTCGTCATCTATGCCTAAACATTTCCCTTCCACATCCACTCCATGAATCAACAATTCCGCACAGTATTTTTGTATATAGAATAAATTGTCTTTATTTAGCTTAAAATCGGTATATTTTTGCCAACGATCAGTTACTACATAATATTCCGCATTTTTCTTTCTACAGCTTAAATCTATAACCAGACGCTCTCTCCCAATAATTTTAACTATATTTTGTAGCTTTTGGTAATCCAACAGACCGTCACTGAAGATATATGAAGTCACAATAACATGAGATGCACCGTTATTTAAATAAAACAACGCATTATCGGCGTTTATGCCTCCACCTATCTGCAATCCTCCCGGATACTCTCTTAACGTACAAAGAGCCGCCTGTTCATTTCCCTTACCCAGCATTATTACATGGCCTCCTTTTAAATTATCACTTTTAAATAATTCTGCATAAAAGGCCGGAGGTTTTACAGATACAAAATTTTCAACAGGATTTTCATCATCATTTAACGTAGAACCGATTATTTGCTTTACTTTACCGTTGTGTATATCGATACACGGTCTAAACTCCATTTTTGGTCTCCTTCTAAATTTTTACAAGCAGTTTTAATGAAAAATATAATAACGCAAAGAATATTAAAAAATATATCACCGCTTCAATTAGATTTTTGTATTTTTTGAACATATACCAAGTCTCCTATGGATTTTTTGAAATTATACCACATAAAAGTAAAATACAACATGCCATATTAATTTTCAATATGTTTATAATATAAACACTCATCATATTGTTTACCGTCCCATAATTGCTCTATACCATTCGGCAATTCTCCATATTTTTTAAAGCCGACGGATTTATAAAATTTCTCCGCATCCGTTCCTCCCCTAACGGATAAAGTAACAATCCGTATGCCATAATTATCAGCCAATTTAATACATTCATCTACCAAAAGTTTTCCTACTCCGCATCTACGTCGGTTCTGTGACACCACCAGGGAATATATCAACGCCCTATGTTTCATAAGTGGGTGGGTATTGAAAATAATTTCCACATTTCCTATAACTTCATTGCTAAAAACTGCAACAAATCTAAACCCTTTTTTCTTTCTTGTATTTGAAAGACTTATCTGTATACTGCTTTTTACCTCGAATAATCGATTATTAAAAAATACATTTTTGTGTAATTGATATGCATCCTTCATTTTAACTTGTCTTATTACGATATTATCCAATCTCTCACCTACTTATGAACTTAATTACCCATATAAATTAATCTTGCCAAGCTTCGTATAAACGTTCCAATTCTTTTTGCAACCGTCCGTACTCCGTAAAAAGTTTCAGGTCGTTATAAAACCCTATACTCTTTTCAATTTCCATCATACGTTCTTCTACTAATATTATAGAATTCTCCACACCCGAAGTCCGTTCATCATTTATATTTGCTTCGACTTTCTTAATCTCATTCGCCGTATATGCGGTTTTTCCCTTTTTTGATACGACAGATGTATCTTCTGAATACATACCTTTAACTTTTAGTCGTTCTTTTTTCTTATTCTCATAATATTGTGTATATCCTTCAGGATAAGAATAGAATTTATAATTTTTTATTTCAATGATACGATTCATACAATTTAATAAGAAATACCTGTCGTGAGATACCGCTATAACTGTGCCTTTATAATTGGCAATCATCAATTCAAGTTCATCTCTGGAGTCGGCGTCAAGATGATTAGTCGGTTCGTCCATAATCAAACAATAAGGATTATTCATCAACAGCATTGCAAGCTTTAATCGGACCTTTTCTCCCCCGCTTAGTATATTTATTTTCTTATCAACTTGATTTCCGAAAAAACCATAATCGGATAAAATTGTTTGGGCTTGTTTACGTTCCAACTCATATGAGTTACAAACCTCCTCACAAATTGTAGAGGTTTCATCATTAAATTCTATTGTTTGTCCTAAATATGCATATTTTACCCACTCGCCTAACACCGCTTCACCCTTAAAATCACGATCCAATCCCAACAGAATATTAACCAGTGTTGTTTTTCCGGAACCATTAGGTCCTACAATACCCACTCTTTCTCCACCTCTAATTAAAAATTCCGCATTTTCAAAAAGTGTTACTTCTCCGAAAGATTTTGAAAAATTTCTGGCATACGCTATCTCGGCACTTACATGAACCGATTCGCCGGCACGAAACTTTAACACAGGTGCAGTTTTTAAATGATTATGAAATTCATCGGAATTTAAACCTTCCATGGCTTTATTCAATCGATCCAGTGTCTTTTCTCTGCTATGAAAGGCGCCGACGTTACTTCTGCTTTTTAAATCATTTATTAATTGTTTGGTATTATGAATTTCGTTGGCCAATCTTTTCTTTTCATTTAGTAAAAACTCACGACGCTCTTTTTTTTGCAATATATACGATGAATAACCGGAAGCTTTACTTTCAACCACAGTACCGTTATATAACTCGGCAAGCCTTGTAGATACACGATCTAAAAAATACCTGTCATGAGATACAATCAAAACACCTCCGGTATATGTTGACAGAAAACTCTCCAACCATTCAACAGCTTCAATATCCAGATGATTAGTCGGCTCATCAAGTATTAAGAGTTCAGGATTTTCAAATAGAATCCTAGCTAATGCAACTCTAATTTTTTCACCGCCGCTAAGCTTTGACAACGGTAATTTAAATGCTTCTTTTTTCAAACCCAAACCGTTTAATATTTTTGCCAATGAAGAGGTTACATTATACCCATCAAGGCTGTTAAACAGATCCAATAATTTTTGGTATTTTGATAATAAACCTTCATACTCATCCTTGTTATCCGGATCACTCATTTTATATTCCAAGCTACGTAAATCTTCTTCTATTAAATCGATCTTCTCATAATCCAAAGCTGTTTTATCAGAATATTTTTCATCTATATCAGCACTTTGAGTGAGGTAACCGGTTTTTATACCATGAGCTTTAATTACTCTTCCGGAATCGGCTTGCTCAGTGCCGTTAATAATTTTAAGCAATGTGGTCTTGCCCGATCCGTTTACTCCGATCAATGCCACCCTATCCCCTTTTTGGACAGTCAAATTTACACTATTTAAAACCGGTTTGTTCCGATATTCTTTCACTATATTTACTACAGACAATAAACTCATATATTTCCTCCTAAATATTTAAAATTAAATTGGAGATAACATAGGATGGAAACATTTTTCAAAGACTATCTATCTAAAAAATAGATAAATAAGAGAAAACTATAAACGGCATAAAACAATAACAAAATATATAGTCGTAAAATAATTTAAACATAATTATGATTTCACTATAGTAAAAAAAGTTTTGCAGTAGAATCAATTAAATATTTAAATAATTTATCGAACCATATGTTTTTACGAACTAACTTTGTACACAGGTACCAAATATAATAACCCGGACTTATTATTACAAAAAAGCTCGCAATTTAATTTTAGTTTACGCCGGCTACCCTATGCATACTCGCTTCGTACAGTTGGCAACCGTTTAAAACGATAGCTGCCCGAAGCTGATGCCCGAGTAACGGACTTTTGCAACATAAGCTATATTAATCATTTATACAAAAATCCTTTATTTTTAATATTAGTATTATATGTTAAGTATTCCAAACTGTCAATACTGTAAATACAGGTCTACGAATTCAACTTTAGCTTCTTTCGATTGTAATATGAATAAACGATGCAATGCTCTGCTGCAGGCCGTATAAAAGAGCTTTCTTTCGTCTTCTCCTTTAAAATAGTCATCCTTTGTGGTTATGACGATGGCGGTATCAAATTCCAACCCTTTTGCAAGATATGCCGGTATCACTATGACACCGTGATAAAATTCATGATCATTTTTATCTATCAACTTGATATTATATAAGTCTTTTAAAAGCTCAAAAATATTAATTGCAGTCTTTTTACTTCTTGTTATTAATGCTATAGATTCTTGGTCTTTGCTACTATTTAATATTTCTATGAGGTTTTGCAACATTTCTTCTGTGTTTTCATAATGGACAATTCTTGGTATTTCTCCATGCCTATTAATATAATCATCGCTTTGTACTTTACCGACAAAATTACAAAACTCTGTAATCTCATAAGTAGATCTATATGATTTTAACATGTGTATATGTTTAAAGGTTTTATCTTTATAAATGATACTCAATTTATCTATCGTTCCAATATTTGAAAGCGGATTTATAGCTTGGTTAATATCACCTAACAAAGTTAAATTGGCATTTCTATAATATTCCTTAACAGCTGTCAATTGAATAGGGGTATAATCTTGTACTTCATCTATAACAACATGCTTTATGTTCTTTCTATGATCATCCTCTGCAAATAAACGAGAGAATATATAAATGCACGGAGCCATATCTTCATATGGTACAATATTCTTATTTAGAGCGTTTATAGTATGTTGAACATCTTTTCTGTTTTTATCGGTTTCAACGGATTTTAGAAATTCAATATAAATAACAACCGGCGACATACCGGATATTTTATTTATATAAGAATAAACACCGGACATTTTTTCAGAAACCTTTATTCGTGACAAAGCTTTTACTTCTTTTTTATCGATATATCCACCGTCATCCCATATTTCTTCAGCTTTTTTTTCAACTAAATCTTTCTTAACAGAAGATAATATCCTATCGGTATAAGTCTTTAAACGTTCCATTTTGTAGGCATATTGCATCATGGCACCTGATTGATACAAGTCAGTTAATGTATCTTTTTTAATTAAGACATTTCCGTCTAGAACGATATCTTGAAATTCGGGTCCGTTATTTATATATCTATCAATATAACTTACTAAAGAATCACAAAATTTCGTAGAATTTTTCCAAAAAATATCCGAATAATTCACATTTATATTCTTTGTTTTTAGATATCGTTCCATTTGTTCGTTATTTGTAAATAACCTGTACTTTTTTCCAAGGATTTGCTTACCTAAGCCGGTTAATGTTTTCATAACCATATTCTGTTCACCTAAATCAGGTAGCACCTCCGATATATAATCATTAAAAATATCGTTTGGAGATAAAGACACAATTTGATCTGCGGTTAATCTATCTCTATACTTATATAACAACCATGCTATCCTGTGAAGCGCTACCGAAGTCTTACCACTTCCTGCCGGACCGGTAACAAGTAATACTTCGGCACTATCATCTCTTATTGCACTATTTTGATTCTTCTGTATAGTCCTTATAATAACCGACATTTTTTCATCGGTATTCTTTGATAATACCTCTTGAAGAATCTCATCGTCTATTTTTATTTGAGTATCAAACGCACCTATAATCTTATCTTTTTCAATTTTTATCTGTCTTTTCAATAATAACTCAACAGGAACGGTACCACCCGGACTCTCATAAGTAACAGATCCGAAACTATCTTCATAAAACAAGGTACATATGTCGGCTCTCCAATCACAAATTAGGATATCCCTGTTTTTTTGCAAAGTAGAGGTGCCGATATATATTTTTTCATACTCGTTTTCATCATATCTTAAATCCATTCTACCGAAATATGGTGATTGACGTAATAAAAGCAGGTTATACCAAATTTTTTTAGCATTTTCCGCACCGGTAAGATTTGTTTTTATCATTTGGATATATTGCAAATAGGATGTTGTATCCCCCGTCTCTATAACCCCAACATTTTCCCATAATTCTTTATTCAGTTCCCTGTATTCTTTTTTTAACTTTTCGCGTAAATGAGAATATTCATTTATTTTAGCTTCTAATATACCTATTATTTCATCTAACCTCTTTTGCTCGAGAGACAATTCTTTTTCGGAAATCGCCATTTTTTCCTCCCTGTTAAATATAGATTAATAATAATATGAAATTGTGCTTGGTTTCTATTGATTTCATAAACCGGCATATCTACCCATTTTACAATGTAATGTATGCAAAGTCAATATTATATGTTACTTTAATATTAAAGGTTTTTCATTATAACTCATTACTATTCTTAGTTATTTTTAAGTTTTTTATTAATGCTGTGGTAAGAAACAATATAAGAATAATAAGTCCTGTTATTCCAAAAAAAGGATAAATAAAATTAATCAATCTCGTAAAACCTACAGGTACCGCTACAAGCGAAACCAAGCTAATGCAAACTAGAGTTAATATTTTATTTGTTTTCATAATAACTGATATTTTTTCTACCATAATTGCTCCGGAATTAAAACCACTGTATAAAATACAAACCGATAAAATAATTGTAAATATCAATTTTACCGATGAGTGCCCCTGCTCTAACATATCCAGTAAAGGGAAATTATGATTTTTGTTATACCATAAAATGAAAATCAAGTTGAAAAAGAATGATAATATGAATAAGAAGCAGCCGCCTATAATTCCTCCCGCCTGAGCGCTTTGTTTGGAATCGGCCGTTTCACATGCTTTGCAAATCAATTCGGATGATACAAAAGAATTATACCCAACATACATTAAAGCCGATACATACCATAAGTTATATTTTATAACTCCAAAGGTTGAAAATACGTCGATTAAACGCATAAATACTATATAGGACAGTACCATAGCGGTTCCTGCAAGGATAATTACCCTTATAAAAGAAGATATTGATTTTCTTTGCAGATCAAAAATGTTATATAAGAAGAAAAGAATTATAAATATTGAATACTCAAATAAAACCGGCAATTTAAAATATTCATCCAATACCGTTGACCATGCACTGAGCATAAGGAAAAACAAACTGAAATAGAAACATATTCCCACAATGTTTGCGAAAGATGAAAAAGCCGGGCCGCATATGTATCTGTAACATTTACTCATATTATAAAGTCCGGTTTTAAATGATATATCAACTATCATATATCCAAATACGGAAAAAACAAATGAAGATACTAGTATACCGGCAAAACCGTTAAAACCGTATGCCGAAAAAAAATTTAAAACCTCGTTTCCCGATGCAAAACCTACACCAATAACAGAACAAGCATATATCATCCCTATTTTAATCGCTGATTTTTTACTCATATAAACAAACCCCCGAATAAAGTTTATTCGGGGGTTTGTTATAAAATTACATGTGCGGTTATTTATTCACCTTCAATGTGTCTCATTAAGTAATCATACCTTTCCATAACTCCGTTTTTACCGTAGAAAGATCTGCGATCCACTACCATTCCGGTATATTCACCGTTAATGTTACAGTAATATGTCTGATTATCTCCTCTTGGGATAAATTCAACTACTACCGTACCGGTACCGTCGTTCAAATGGTACGTAAATGTTACTTCGGGTTCACCTACAGGTGTAGCTTCTATGTCTATTTCTTTCAATAAAACACCGATAATTGATTGATAGTAAATTCTCCAAGCTTGATGTCCGTCTATGTCCTTCATTGTAGCGTCTCTACCGTTGAAATAGAACACATCCTTTGAAGTACTTTCAGGACTAGCTTGAATTATGGATACCTGTTCGGGTTGATCTTTAACATTGACCACCAGTTTATCTACAAATTTATAATTTACTATATAGCAGAACAACTGCATAATTTCGGTTAAAGGTTTATCTATATATGTTAGTCCCATGGCGGGAACCTTAAATACCTCATCACTGTCATCAAATCTGGCGTAAAAGGTACCGTCCGATTTATCTTCCTTACCTAGGTATACCCTCTTTGATTTACCGTCTACACTTTGCAATTCAAATTCATAAAAAGGCTTATCCAGGTTATACTTAGACAGGTCCGTAGGATTCTCTTCGACAAATACTTGTTTATATAAAGCTATCAGTGACTCAATCAATTTGCCAACGGTTTCTGTATTTGAATCGGCAGGAATAGGGTATTCCAAAACCCATATGTCCTTTTCAGTCCGATCGGCTTTAAAAAGTTTATTTCCGTCCCTTCCCATAGCTATACTTTTTACCGAAGTTGCGGTAAAGTCAAATATGGATGTGGATCTTAACTCATTAACAAGCGGTGTTATTTTACCGGCTGTATATGATTTTATGGTATATACCGTAGGATCATCTCCTACCAAAACATAGCACGCAGTGGTCAAAGGTGCTTTATCTCCTACCTTTACAACGATTTCCTCACCGTTTTCCATTTTTACGGTAATTATTTTCGGATCATTCAAGCCGTACTTAGAAAGGTCGGCGGGATCTTCCTCAATAATTTTTGTAGATACGATATCTGCAAAGTTTGAAGTTATACTTCTTACTAAAAGTTGATCTATATCGTCATAACCGGTAGGACTTACCATCACCCACTGATACGTATCATACTCGGTTCCGTCGCTATTTACACCTTTTGCAGGTTGATACTCCAATTCTATATTTTGAAGCTTGTTGCTAATGGACATTTGTTTAATACTGTTCTGATTAACTTTTACCAATTGAACGGCTTCCGGGTTTTGACTCTTACCGGGGGTGCCGTCGTTATTGCGGGTTACCAAAGGCAATATCCATACATATGCCGCAACCAGTACAAGTACCACTCCTACGAGCAAAATCGTATTTTTATAGAATTTGATACCACTTTTTTTAGAACTCATAAATGACGCCTCCTAAGGAACATCACAAACCCTAACGCTAAAATAACCAAAGGCATTCCCACCATTGCAACAATACCTATTGATTTGGCTTGTTGTTGTGTTAACGTCAATGATGGCATTTCATAATTTTTGGGTCTGATGTATATAGTATCAGCTTCATTCCTCATCCAGAACACTGTATTCAGGAAGAAATAAAATGCGTTTATGGAATACTGCTGATACTGGTAAACATAATCATCCCTAATGTAGTTGGCATTACCCATAACAACCACTTTTGCAGGTTTGTAACCACCTTTATAATCTACTGCAACCGCAAGATTCAAAGGCCCCATGTTTTCTTTATTACCTGCAGTAATAGGTTCTCCCGTAGCCTTATTGCCGGTATACAAAAGAGATATTATTGTCATAAATTCTTTTTCATTTTTCAAAATTTCAATACTTCTTGAACGAGGTAACAACATTGTAAATCTTGAAGGATTCAAGGCGGAGTTGATAGTGTTATCCGCAACTACAGGAATCAAAGTGAACTGATTACCGGGTAGATGTCTGGCCGAATCATTTTCTTTAACCTGATCATAATTCAAAGCTAAATTATAGTTTTGCAGCAATCTTTGAATTTGAGGCATTTCCGGGTCATCACTTAAAGCATCCACCATCAACATCAAATTTCCTCCGTTAAGAACAAATTCTTCAATCAGTAAACGCTCATCTTCCGAGATATCTCTTTTCGGAGATGCGATTACTAAAATCTCAGTGGCTGCGGGAATAGCGCCTTCGGTAATTAAGTTCAATGAACCCGTCAAATAATTATTATTCTCCAATGTTTGTTTTACCAATGTAAAATCACTGTTCAACTCATATTCACCATGCCCTGTCAAGAAATACACATACGGAGTCACATCAGCCGTAACAAATCTAATCGCTCCTGTAAATTTCTCTTCCGCCGCCGAACCGGTTATAACCGTTTGAAAAGTATTGTAGTTAAACTCCGTGTTAAATAATGATTTATATGCAACCTTCTTGGTTTTTGATCCGGACTTCACGACAAAATCGTTGGCAGCCAGCTCCAATTGGTTATTCGGATCTAATGTTTTTATAAGAGAAGGATCTCTTTCGGGATCTATATAATTTAATGTTACATGTCCGTATTTAGTATACTTTTCCAACAACTCCAATATTGATTTGTCTCTGTCGTTCTGTTTGAAAGTAACTTCATCGAATAAACCGTATATCTCTACATCTTTATCTAACGCGGTCAAAATATCAATTGTTTTTTTATCAATAGAATAAAGCTTATTTGGTGTTAAATCCGCTTTAACTCCAAAGCTGTCTACCAACACATTAAGTAAAATCGCAACGGTAACTACAGCGATTATCAATATGGTGGCATTTGTTCCGTATTTGAAATTTGTTTTTTTCATCCATGATTTTATGTTATTTTTTGCCATATTATCACCCCTGACTCCAACGTCTTCTTTCAATGACTCTTACGGTTAAGAATAAAAAGACCGCTGTAAATGATATATAATATACAATTGGTCCTAATCCCAATATACCGTTGTAGAAATCATTGTATCTGGTCAATAAGGATACCCACCCTAGAACTTTACCTAAAAAACCACCGGCTATAGGAGCGATAGAATCGGCAAGCCACATAATCAAAAGACCGGCAAAACCGATAACCGCCGCAATTATTTGATTTTCAGTCAAAGAGGATGCAAATACCCCAAATGAAATTAAAGAAGCACCTAACAATAAAAATCCTGCGTAAGCACCTACAAGCTGAGGCGAAAAAGGACCACCGTAAATAGCCATAATTATCGGGAATACCAATGTCACCACCGTCATGATTAAAAAGACGCTGTATGCCGCTAAAAATTTTCCAGTTACAATTTTACCTAAACCGGTTGGGGATGTCAGTAGTAAAACTTCGGTCCCGTTTTTTCTGTCTTCGGCTAAAATCCTCATGGTCAATATGGGTACAATAAAAAGTAATATGAAACCCATTGTACTGAGTACCGGTGTAAAGTCTCCATATAGTGAAAGTACATACGGATAAAAGAATATCGAAGTGAGCAATACAAATAGTCCAATAAGTACATATGCTATAGGAGAATGGAAATAAGAATAAAATTCTTTCTTAAAAACAGCCCACATATTAATTTACCTCCACTTCCGTTGTTGTAACCTTTAAGAATATATCCTCCAAGGTCATATCCATTGATTTCAGTTCAATAATTGGAAATCCGGCTTTAGCCATGGCAAAGAACAACGGCCTTCTTATGTCTATTTCTTTGTCGGATTCAATAATAAAGGTGCCTGTGTCCTTTTCTCGATTATCCAACGGTTCGCAGTATTTTACTCCGTAAATGTCCTGGATTATCTTTAAAACCTGTTTTTGTGGTCCTGCAATTGTGGCGGTTAAACGGGAAGCTCTGTTTAAACCTTTAGACAGGTTCTCCGGCGTGTCGACCGCAGCTATTTCACCTTTGTTAATTATTACTACACGCTCACAAACCGCGCTT
The DNA here is from genome assembly GCA_964547525.1 of uncultured Clostridiaceae bacterium. Taxonomy (GTDB): domain Bacteria; phylum Bacillota; class Clostridia; order JAAYHZ01; family JAAYHZ01; genus CAZJOD01. The sequence goes on along the minus strand of CAZJOD010000009.1, from coordinate 30,870 downwards.
ACTTCGGGTAAAATATGAGAACTTAAAATAATGGTATGCTTTTTACCCAATGATTTAATCAATTTTCTGATCTCAATAATCTGTTTGGGGTCTAATCCTACAGTAGGCTCGTCCAGAATTAATACATCAGGATTCCCGATCAGCGCTTGCGACAAACCTACTCTTTGCTTATATCCTTTTGACAAATTATTTATTAATCTGTTCTTGTGATCGGTAATACCGCATAAGTCCATAATGTCATCCAATTGTCCTTTTCTATTATTCTTAGGAACAAATTTTAAATCGGCGACAAAATTTAAGTACTCATTAACTGTCATATCTTTGAATACAGGTGGTTGTTCCGGTAAAAATCCAATTCGTTTTTTAACTTCTTCCGGCTCTTCCAATATATCAAATCCGGCAACCTTAACATTACCTTCAGTGGCAGGGATGTATCCGGTTATTATATTCATAGTTGTAGATTTTCCTGCACCGTTCGGTCCGAGAAATCCGAGGATCTCTCCCTCTTTTACAGTAAAACTGATGTTTTTTACAGCTTCAATTTGACCGTATTTCTTAGTTAATTTTTTTATTTCTATCAAGTAAGTTTCCCCCTCTCATACTACATATATTTCAATTCAATTTAAAGCAAGAATTGAGCAAGCGGGACCATATCAATTATCCGATAATACTTTTAATAAAGTATGAATAATCTGTGAATAATTATCCCTGTAAAGGTTGGTAATCATGGATAAAGACCGTCACCCGGACCCCGTTGCAATTATATTCAAAAATTAGTTTCAGTGTTCTCACTGCAATTAACTCACTTGCTGTGAAACGGTGTTTAAATAATATTTTTTTCTTTTTTAATTAATAAGTTCCCAGCTTTTTAGCCAATCTTACAATTTCCTTATAATCATTTAAGCTTATTGAAGAGGGAACAGAATGGTCCGAAGAGAATATGTATCCGCCGTCTTTCATCATTTTTGGTAAGGTTCTTTCCATTTCAGCCTTTACTTTTTCTGCATCGTCCCATAGTAATATATCTATTCCTCCGTGTAACAATAGTTTGTCTCCGTATGTATCCTTTAAAAAAAACGGATCCATACCCGCCTTAACCTCCAAGGGGTTTAATCCGTCCAGACCGAAATCAATAAATTCCGGTATTAAAGGTAATATGTTTCCACATGAATGCAAAAGAGCTTTAATTCCTTTTTGATGAGCCCATTCAACCGCTCTTTTATGTACAGGTTTTAACAGTTCTCTATAAATATCGGGAGAGAAAAATTGACTATGCTTGAAACCCATATCATCAGGCCAACGTATACCGTCAAATTCATATCCTGCCGCCCAAATCTCATCCATTAATTTTAAATTAATATCCAGAAAAGTATTGAACATATCGGAACACCATTCCGGTTGTTCAATCATAGCTATCAATAATCTTTCGGTTCCTGTAAACCATGAATGAGTTACATCGAATCCAAACCACAAACCGGCTTGAACCCAATACCCCTCTTTTTTCCATCTTGAATAATTCTTCTTTAAGTAATCCCAATTGATTCTACCTTCTCCTACCGACATTCGTTCCTTGGCCTTTAGCCAATCTTCATATGTCTTAACAGTAAAATCTAAAAATTCCGGTGTAGACGCCTGCTTTTTCCATTCTCTTTGTGTCGCTCCCCATTTTGTGGTATAGATTATATAATCCTCTGTTTCTTCCAACACTTTTTGGGGATATCGGGGAGATATGTCAACACCTATTCCCGCAATCTTATCAAGTCCGAAGAATTCTTCAACACCTACTTTTTCCGGTAGTCCTTCCGAGTGCCATCTACTTATAGTCGCTCCCCAGAACGTGTCTGTAACGGGAATTCTGTCCGCCTCTTTATGGGAAAACATAAGCTTTAATCTTTCGTTGGTAGCCAATTCAAGCATAATTTCTCCTCGTTTTCTATTTATGATTAAAAAAGAGTTTTTAGTGAATAGCAAAAATAGAATTTTTAATAACGAGGGTAAGTAACGCCATGTAATATAAATAATACGGATACCAACCCTCGTCATTTTCATTTAAAATGATGTTAAATATTTTCTTAAAAGTTAACAGGTTTACCGGTCTTACCGGACTCATAGATAGCTTCCAGTATTTGTGACACTACTAAAGCTTGTTTCGGTAAAACAGTAGGTTCCGTATCTTTTAGGATACTGTCGATCCATTGACGTGCTTCGAAAACCGACGGGTCTTTATTAGTATTACCCTCATAAAAAGCTACTCCACCGGATTTTAGATCAGGTTTGGTCACGTACATTCTGCCGAGTTTTTCACCGTTTATTCTCAATCCGTCATCCATATCGGCCCCTGCTTTTGTACCGCATAATGTAGTTTGAGATTCCTTAACATCCAACATATTAATAGCCCAAGTTGCTTCTAAATATACTGTAGCTCCGTTTTTCATCTTAATAAACCCGAATGCCGAATCCTCAACGGTAAATAATTTAGGATCCCACGGTCCCCATGCATTGGCGGCATTTTCGGTATCGGCTAATTTTCTGTATGAACTTCCCATTACACTTGCTACTTCATAGTTATCCATCATCCACAACGTAAGGTCTAAAGCATGAGTTCCAATATCGATAAGAGGACCTCCTCCTTGTTCTTCTTCATTTAGGAACACACCCCATGTGGGTACCGCACGTCGTCTTACGGCATGTGCTTTTGCATAATATATCTCACCTAACTCACCGGCTTGACATAATTGTTTAAGGTACTGACTTTCTGCGCGATAACGACCTTGATAACCGATAGTAAGCTTCTTATTATATTTCAGATAAGCATCATACATTCTTTTTGCATCCGCCGCAGTCTTAGCCATGGGCTTTTCACACATAACATGTTTACCGGACTTTAAACAATCGATTGTAATGTCCGCGTGTTCCTTGTTTGGAGTACAAACATGAACCACGTCAATAGTCGGGTCTTCCACAATTTTCTTATAATCCGTACAAATAACGGTATCACCTTTACCATATTTATCAGATGCGGTTTTTGCTTTCTCTTCGATAATATCGCAAAATGCCACCATTTCAACTTCGTTGATTTTAGCTAATGAAGGCATATGTTTTCCATTTGCAATGCCACCACATCCGATTATACCTACTCTAAGTTTCTTATCCATAAAGACACCTCCGAAATAATAATTTATGTTATCTACACAAAGGTTAACGTTTAAATGTTTTCTTTAGGCTTAACATGCATAGCTTCCAGTGAATTTCTGTATATTATAGGTGTTGCCCACCTTACTGCGTTAGCAATTATAAGCCTGATAGATTCATTATAATATATGGGATATGTTTCATGACCGGGTTGAAAATAAAATATTTTTCCGTAACCTCTATGAAAACAACATCCGCTCCGGAATACTTCTCCTCCTTTAAACCAAGATATAAATACAAGCTCGTCGGGTACCGGTATATCAAATCTTTCACCGTACATTTCATCAGCTTGAAGTTCCACACATTCCTCTAAACCCCGGGCTATAGGATGCGAAGGTTCAACTACCCATATTCTCTCATTTTCATTTTGCTCTCTCCATCTTAAAGAACACGTCGTACCCATTAGTCTTTTAAAAGGTTTTGAATAATGGGCTGAGTGTAAAGCAATAAAACCCATCCCTTTCATAACTCTTTCATACACTCTTTCAACATATTCATCTTTAACTTGATTATGAGCCGTATGCCCCCACCATATTAAAACATCGGTATCATTTAAAACCTCGGCGCTCAACCCTTGTTCTTCATCATCCAAAGTTGCTGTTGTGACAATAATATCTCCTTGAAGCTTTAAGTAATCTCCGATAGCATTATGGATCCCGTCAGGATATACCGCTCTTACTTTTTCATTTTTCTTTTCATGTTGATTTTCATTCCAGATCAAAACTTTAATACTCATAGCAAACCTCCCTCAAATTTAAACGGCAAAGTCCATCCTATTTGTTATAAAGAAACATTAATAAACAATTTGCAGGTTCAAGTGTCATTATAGTTTATGACAGTGTCAAAATCAAGTAAATATTGTACAATTAATGAAGATAACAAACAGGTTAAAAATCATAAGTACTTACAATAGATGGTTAAAAGAACGATTTTCTATGTTATAATTAAATAAAAAGGAGTCATATAATGCAAAATACACTTTTAATAACATTAATAGCCATAGTATTATCAACCTTGATTATAGCTTACATAAGACGTGTGACTAAAGATCGCTGCTTAAAATCCTTTCAAAACGATGTAGTCACTTTATTAATGTCAGACAATAGGGAAATTACCGGCAAATTCGTTGTTGAAAGTACCGGAGTGGAAGTTGTATATGATATACATAAGGTTGACGATCTTCCTGAAGAATATACGGGACCTGAGCTTCATCATTCAAGCTATATACTTTTCAAACCGGAATTTAATTTATTAACTGCAGTGCTAAGAAGACACGACTGTTTAAGCGACAAAGCCAAGGAAAAAAGAAAAAAAGAAATTAACCGAGCATACCATCCAAATCTTTTTTATAGAACAAAAAGAAAAATCGGTAATTTTTTTCGCACTATAAAAGATTCGCTTTTAGAAATAATTAATCTGTTATCCGGCCAACTTGAATCTACAAATCCCGGATCTGTATTAACAACACAAAAAGCACAGAAGTCCAAAGTCGAAAAAGAACTCGTTGGAACCTTAACCAACTCATATGACGCTTTATTAGAAAAATATATAGGAAATTTGGTTTTATGTGAATTTAACATGAATGGAACAAAAACAAAATTAATCGGTATTTTAAAAGATTATACCGCAAGCTACGTCGAAATACTCAATGTACAAATTAAAACACCTAAAGATCAAGAATACAGGACAGCTGATGTAATATTACCCAGGACATTAGGGGTTGTTAGAAATTTAGGAGAAAACATAAGTAAATTAAGTGTATTTGCCGGAGATTTCGACATGAACCGATACAAAAAGTTCTTTAATAAATTTACCAAAGAATAAAAATGCTTTGCTGATTAACGATAAATATATCGGTATTTTTTATTAACGGTCCGATTCTATTACAAATTTATCAAAATTCACTTTTTCTATAAATTGATCGGAGGTAAAGAAAGTCTTGCCGAAATGAACAAATTCTTTAGTATTTTTACTCATCCATATTGGTATAGGTATATTAAATAATTTGCATAAATTTAACAGACAATCTTCAAGCTGTTTAGTCATGTTTAAAGAATCGTCATCATTAGTTACCATTTCAATATTTATAATTCTGTTGTTTTTTAACAGTTTACCTGTAATATTCATATATGTTCCCATTTTAAAAACTAATTATCAATATCGATAAAAACTTTTTCACCGGGTTTTATTAATCCCAGTTTATCTCGTGCTTCTTTTTCTATATAAGTGTCGCTATCTACTAAAATTAATTGTTCTTTAAGGTCTAAATTTTTAATTTCCGCTTCTTTAATTTTTCGATCAAGCTCTTCGATTTCTTTGTTTTTAACTTGTAATACCGGTTGCTGGACAGTAAGGACATATGTTATATAAAAAACAAAACATAATACAAACAGTTTAAATAATATGCTCCATATTTTTCTCTTCATGCCCGTCTGTCACACCGCCTTGATATACTGTTTCTAACACCTTAAACAATAAAAAATAATTAAATAGAAAACAAGAAAATTCAAAATTCAATATATTTTTAAAAATTTAAGCCGATAAATAATGTTAAAACTATTGTATAACTTCATAATAAATATGTCAACCGCTGTTTTTACAGCTATTTGATATAGTAAAAAAAACATACATTATCCGGTCCTTCATTAATATGTTATACCGGATGCGGTATAAATATATAAAAAAAAAATTTTTATTTTTAAACCCGTAACAATGTATTGACATGGAACAGAATTCTCTAGGGTTTCGACCGATTCTTGTTTTTCATATAAGTTTTTGTAGTACTTTATTTCTTTAAGATTATTATTTTCAATTTCCTAAACATCTTGAAAAGATCATATTCAACTTTTCTATATGCTTTTCCCGTGTATATCGATATTAGCTTCAGAATAAAATTAACAGCTATTTCAATGAGGGAAAAAACAAATTTTATCGGTATTAGAAAAATCCTTAGAAGTTTAGTTATGATCCCTTTAACAAACAATACTATCGGAACTGATAAGTTAATTACCAATTTGCTGATAAATAGCATATAAAACAACACTCCTGTAACAATTCCGATAATAAGGTATCCACGTATCTCACCGTAGTTGACAATGTAAATCACCGACGGAACAATTAACATACAAATAATCCAAAACAGGATGTCTTCAAAATGCACTAAAAAATCTTTAGATTTAAAAGTTTGTCTTCTTATCCTAAAAATATCAAACAAAAAAGAGAGCATTATTCCCACGGCAATACATACCAAATAAATAATAAACTGTTCAATTGCACTGTTTTGCACATCAGTTTTCATCATACCGGATTATTTACCCCAAAAGCTTTTATTTGCTTTTTTATTTGCTTTATCATCATATATGAGTCCGCAGATTTCACCTTCCACCACAAGTTTTTTATTTTCAATGTCCAGCTTAATAATACGAAGACCATATCCCCGAATCTCCATCAATCCTAATTCGGTATGTACCAATATGTATTGTTCGTTAAAATTTTCTACGTCTGAAACTCCGGTCATGTCTACTTTTTTTCGATTACTTAAAATGAGGTTATGAGATGTTTTCACCTCGTTCATAACTTTTTGCTCAACCATATATATATACCTCCATAACAAGATGTATAATATATATATGAGTAAAATCAACCGTTAATGCCATCATATGATCTCATAAATATCCGCCGTATCCTGTTTTTTTACATTCTCTGCAACTTGTATAATTTTAACCTTAACGGTCTTGTTACCAAAAGTTATCTCCAACATATCTCCGGGTTTAACAACACTCGAAGCTTTAGCCGTTTTTCCATTTAGCATTACACGTCCGTTGTCGCAAGCTTCATTAGCAACCGGTCTTCTTTTTATTAATCTTGAAACCTTTAAAAACTTATCCAGTCTCATTTTTACCCCCTCTTTTCTTCACTTTTCGCCATACCCCATAATTCGTCCCATTGACAAAGCGTCATATTGTGTATGTTGCGATCCTCCTGCAAACACATATTTTCCATAAACTCAAATCTTTCAATAAACTTTTTTATGGTTTGATTTAAAGCGGTTTCAGGATCTATTTTTAGTAACCTGCAAACGTTTACTACTGAGAATAACAAATCACCCGCTTCTTCTTCCATATTCAATATCTTATGGCTTTCAACAGCTTGTTTTAACTCATTTATTTCTTCTTCTAACTTATCCATGGCATCATATGCTCGATCCCAATCGAATCCGACATCAGCGGCTTTATCTTGAACTTTATAGCTTCTTAAAAGAGCAGGGAAAGAAGCAGGAACATTTTTCATCGATTGTGTAACCGTAATATCGTCTTTTTCTTTCTTTTTATTGTTTTTCCAAGTTTTTAATACATCTTCGGCACTATCGGCTATATCATCTCCAAATATATGTGTATGCCTGGATACCATTTTATCACAAACACCCGTTTCAATATCGTCATAAGTAAACCTTTTTTCTTCTTCGGCAATAACCGTATGAAAGGCAACTTGCAGTAATACATCCCCTAATTCTTCACATAATTCGTTATCATTTTCGTTATCAATGGCGTCTATTGTTTCATAAGCTTCTTCTATTAAATTTCTTTTAAGACTTTTGTGTGTTTGTTCTTTATCCCAAGGACAGCCACCTTCACCCCTTAATTTTCTCATTATATTTAACAACTTATTCATATCCCGGTTCCTCCTATAATTCCTCCATGGTCTCAATAACACTTACAGCCAAATCTTTCATTGATATCTTTTTATTCATACTTTGTTTTCTTAAGCGTTCGTATGCAGCTTGTTCCGATATGTTCATCTTTTCCATTATTATACCCTTTGCTTTTTCAATTATTATTCTAGAATCAATATCGTCTTCTAATCGTTTTATTTTATCATTCATGGCTTGAATGTGCCGATCGACCTTCAATGCGATTTCAACGGTATTAAGTAAAACGGGTTTGTTTACAGGTTTAACTATAAAATATAAATTAGGATTGTCATATTTTCTTTGTGCATAACTCTTTTCCGCTTGGTTCAGTAACAGTATAACTATACATTTATAGTCCTCGATCAATATTTCTGTTATCTTTAGTCCGATTGAATTACTGATATCATGACTTAAAATTATAATCTTTGGATGAATAACAGTAGCTTTCCTTAAAATTTCATTTCCGGTCAGACAGGTATCGACAACATAATAATTATTTTGCTCAAGCAAATTTTTTATGCCGGTATTTAATTCATTATTAGAACAACCTACCAATATGCCCTGCTTCAACAACCATTCCTCCCGAAGACCACTCTGTCTATTCCACTAAAATCTTTTGTGACACAAATATCGGAAAAACCGTATTTTCTCATAATTTCACAAACCGATCCGGCCTGTTTATATCCGGTTTCAAATAATAAGTATCCGTCATCAACTAAAAATTTATGTGCGTCTTTACAAATCCTATCATAAAACAGCAAGCCGTCATCTCCCGCCAATAACGCAGAAGCAGGCTCATATAATCTCACTTCATCTTGTAATGTATTATATTCGTCTGTTTTTATATACGGTGGATTTGATACGATAACCTGGTAACCTGAAAATTTCGGTTCTTTATACAAAGAGCCGTATATATCGCTATGAATGAATTCTATTCTGTCCGAAACGCAATGTATAATAGAATTCTTTTTGGCCAAATCTAATGCGTTCTCATTAATATCCAAGGCATCTACAAGAGAGTCTTTTTTGTAGAAGGAAATGCTTATGGCTATACAACCGCTTCCTGTTCCTATATCTAACACTTTCGTATATCCGTTGGATTCCATTATTTCAACGGCTTTTTGAACCAGAATTTCAGTATCCGGTCTCGGTATAAGCACATGTTCGTTTACACCGAAGCTCAAACCCATAAAATATGAAGTGCCGGTTATATATTGTAAGGGCATCCCTTTTATTCTTTTTTTAGTATACTCGGTAATCAGATCAATTTTATCACAATCGACCGGATCACCGGCATGGGTAAAAATAAAAACATCTTCACATTCAAGCACCCGGCTTAATATCAAACGACTTTCATACTCGTACCCGGTTATCCCGGAATTTTTTAAATTTGTTCTCACCCAAAGATATATCTCTCCTACGGTGGTATCACATTTTTCTACCACTTATCTTCTTCTCCGTCGGTTTTGACTTTGTTAAACGCGGCTATAGCCACTTCGAGCATGGACTCATCAGGTTCTTTAGTTGTAAACAGTTGTAAAAACATTCCCGGTGCGCTTACAATCCTTGACACTCTAGAATCTTTTTTACCGGTTAATTTTAATATCTCATAAGATATTCCCGCCACAACCGGAATAAGTATTATTCTAAATAGAACATTTAACAGTTTTGAATGCCATCCTACCAGTGTGAATACCAATATACTTACAATCATAACTATAAATAAGAATGACGTACCACACCGTGGATTATGTTTTGAGTGTTTTGCGGCATTTTCCACCGTTATTTCATCTCCGGCTTCATAACAATTTATTGTTTTATGCTCAGCTCCATGATATTGCCATACCCTTTTAATATCATTCATTTTTGTGGCTAAAACAATATACGAAAAGAATATTATAATACGCAACAATCCTTCGATAAGATTATTAATAAGTACGTTTTTTATTGCAAAAAAGCCTGTAATAAGATTTGGTAACAATATAAACAGTCCTATTGAAAACATAATCGCCAAAAATACAGAGAAATATATCGCCACATCCATAGCTTTATCACCTAACTTATTCATTAAGAACGTTTCAAATTTAGAAGGTTTGTAGTTAGGATCATCATCCTCCAAATCAAAAAATTCCGCGGAATGCATAAGAGATTTAATCCCTAAAATCATTTGCCTAATCAATATAAATCCACCACGTATAACCGGTATCTTTGTCCATATGGTTTTTTCAGGAAGTGACTTTTCATTAATGTCTATATCGCCGTCCGGTTTTCTTACCGCAACCGCGTATTTTTTAGGACCGATCATCATTATTCCTTCAATGAGAGCCATACCTCCAATTGTTGTCTTTTTCATATACCCTCCTGTGTTTTATAAAAACATATATGCTACTACAAAAACTTTATTTATAGAGATGATATTCTCAATGATACACGGCATCGCCTACATTATATATAATGCCGCGACAATTGAAAATCCAAACCTAACCGTATTAATTTCAACGTCTGTTCATAGTAAATGAGTATTGCAGTGAAATCATATAATTATATCATATCAAAAAAATTATAAAAAATCATCTGTTATAAAACTCACAAAAAAACATCCGCTTATCTTGCAGATGTTTTTATTGCTAATTTTTTATAGATACATTATTTTTTAAGCCCGTATTTTTTATTAAACTTATCAACACGTCCACCTGAGTCAACAAGCTTTTGTCTTCCCGTATAGAAAGGATGACACTTGGAACAAATATCAACTCTCAATTCACCTACAGTGGATGTAGACTCAAATTGTTCACCACATGCACACTTTACAACTGTTTTTCCGTATTTCGGATGTATACCTTCCTTCATTGTTTCATTCACCTCTCTCCACACTGTCTTGCCTAATCATATTTTAAGTATATATGCTAAATAACACAAATCAGCTTAAATCAAGCAAAAGATATATTAACATATAACAACCGGTTATGCAAGTATTTTGTAGCTTTTTTATTTAAAGTTTAAATTACAATCGTCATTAATAAGGTGAAACCTACAAAATTATAACCCGTTGACTGTTTTATTATTTGAACCGTTATCCTGATAACCTTTGTCAGTAAAATTAGTATTTATTGTAGAGATAAATTCAAAATTAGTTCTGGATTTCTGCAATTTCCCAATGAGTATCTCAGTAACCTCCGCCGTACCTAAATTACTCATCGCTTTGCGTATAGTCCAAATACTCTCCAATTCTTTTTTGGATAAAAGTAATTCTTCTCGGCGTGTTCCCGACTTATTAATATCTATTGCAGGGAAAATCCTTTTCTCAGATAATTTTCTATCCAAATGCAGTTCCATATTACCGGTTCCCTTAAATTCTTCGAATATTACATCATCCATACGACTACCCGTATCAACAAGTGCTGTAGCTATGATAGTCAAACTACCTCCGTTTTCAATATTTCTTGCAGCACCAAAAAATCTTTTGGGACTATGCAACGCACCGGGATCCAAACCGCCTGACAAGGTTCTTCCCGTCGGTGGTATGGTAAGGTTGTATGCACGAGCAAGCCTTGTTATACTGTCAAGCAGAATTACAACATCCTTTTTTTGTTCTACAAGTCTCTCGGCTCTTTTTAATACCATTTCAGCTACTTTAATATGATTTTCCGGCAATTGATCGAATGTAGAGTATAAAATTTCACCTTTTATGGATCTTTGCATGTCTGTAACTTCTTCCGGTCTCTCATCAATAAGCAACACTATTAAATGAATATCAGGGTGATTTTCAGTGATTGAATTGGCAATCTTTTTTAGCAGCATAGTTTTACCGGCTTTTGGAGGTGAAACTATCATACCCCTTTGACCCTTACCTATAGGTGCGATCAAATCTATTAAACGAGTTGAAAGCTCTCTGCTTTCTTTTTCAAGAGTAATTCTTTCCTCCGGAAAAATTGGGGTTAAGTCTTTAAAAGGTACTCTTTTGCTTGCCACTTCAGGATTGTCATCATTTACTGAAACAACTTGCAGCAACGCTTGAAACTTTTCTCCCGACTTAGGAGTTCTTCCCTTACCGACTATTTTGTCACCTGTTTTTAAATTCAATTTGCGAATCTGTGACGGAGAAACGTAAATATCATTAGAGCCGGATAAATAGTTTTCAGATCTTAAAAACCCATAACCATCCGGTAATACTTCCAAAACACCGGTTACCGGTTCATCGTTTTCAATATTTTTTTCAATAGAGGCTTCTTTGGAATCAGTATCGGTTTGAGCAGTCTGGATATCTGCATTTTCTTGCTTTCTATCTCTGGGCTTAAAATTACCTTTTTGTTGAAACTTATTTCTTTGTCTTGATTTATCTACAACTATGAAGGATTCTTCAGGTGGCTGAGGAATTCTGTTACGAGGACGTTTCAGAGTTTGTTTAGACGCTTCGTTATCCTGATAAAGTGTTCCGGTCAGTCTTTCCTTGGGAATATTTTCCCCGTCGGTATCCTTTGTGTAAGGTTTATAAGAAGTTACCCGTTCTCCGATATTCTTTCTACCGGTATCGACACTTTCGAGCCTGTGAACACTTTGTTGCTCTCGGACTTGTTCTTGTTGTTCCTGAGGCTGTTGATTTTTTTGAACTTGTTGTCCTTGTTGTTCCACAATATTTTGCGAATCATCCGAAATTATGGAGTCGTCAGTCTCTTCCGTTTCAATTTCCGGGTACAAATCTCTTGTTTCAGTATCAATTATTCCTGTATGGACAGTCTCTTTTACGGGTTCGATATTTTCATTATTTTCATTATTTTCATTATTTCCGTTGTTTTCTTCGTTGTTTGATTGTTCTTCACTTATTTCAGGTTCGATTTCATCAGTTGTATTATAATTACCTGTTCCTCTTTCTATAATTTTCTCTACTAACTCGGTTTTTCGATATTTTGTTATGCTTTTAACACCCATCATTTTTGCAATATATCGCAAATCTTCCAATTTCTTTTTCTGCAAATCAGCTTTTTGCATACGACACCACCTTATTCTTATATTATTTATTGAATTAAATATTGAATCGCTAAGTAATGCATGATTTGAAGTAATCATGAATTTTAGAAAAACACTTAAATACAGTTAAACATATTATCCTATTAAATTGTATCATGAATCGTCCATGCTTCAATTATACTATATTACTAGAAATTTATACAAATACACATAAAATAATTCCGGTATTTCCCGTAATCCTTATATTACGATTATAACATAACACGGATTACAGCCGCAAGTAGACCGGAGACAGAATTTAGAATAACATAAAAACCTAAAAACTCCGCTACAAAATATCTCTTGAATCCATTGGTACGACTGTAGTTTAAACGATATGCCATTTTATAACTTATTTTTTTACTAATTGTTTTAAGTACAATAAACATATCGTATATAAAAGCCGGACTGTTTTTAACCGATTATTATCAGACAAAAGCAATACAAATCTCTAAATATCTTTATAACCGTTATTAGGAAATATATTCATTTTATAATATGATTTCACTGCAAAAACCGGAACTAAGAATCAAGTAACGACACTTAAAAATAGTTATTCCGGTAGAATCTTCATATCTATTTTAAAATGATTCTTTATTGCGAATAAACTTCAACCGGGTATTCAATGCCCTGCCGACATATCCAACCCGGTAATTTTATTTATGATGATTTTAATAAAATAAAGTTTTGCAGTAAAATAGTTATTGCAGTAGAATCAATGATTTATTTATTAAGTTGAGTGAGCCTGTACTTTTCAATTTCCCAACCATATATAAAACTTTTTTGCTTTTCATCCAAAACAGATAAATTTAAGTTTAATTTGCGTATGGAATCTACTACATATAAATAGGCCGATAAAGTGTCTTCTATACCGGTAGCTTCTTTAAACGGCGCATTATAAATAACATTATCATTTTCATCAAAAACTATTTTTTCTTCATTTTGAGCGAATATTTTGTTTATATACACCAGCTGGTCGGGATATAAACCGTTTTTATCCAGGTATTCATAATTTGCAATTGATTTGTTGAATAGTGATCTTACAATCAGCCCCGTGCTTTTATACTTATTTTCACTAATTTTTTCAATTCCGGGTATAGGGTACGGAAATGATAAATGCAAATAATCAACTATCTTTTTATTTACTATGTCATTAAGGTTTTTACATTTATCAGCACTACTGTCTGTAACAATTAATCCGTGATTTTGCATAAAAAAGATTTTAGGCTCTTTTTCATATTTATTTACATGATTAATGTATGCCTGTCTAATTTTCATAGATAGAAAAAATCCCGGATTAACATATGGAATCCAAACAAAGTTGTCTTCGCCGAAAATTTCTTCCGCAATTTTTTTCCCTTCCAATGAACAACATAAAACATTTGCATATACAGAGTGTGTGTGTATTACGTATTTTTGTAAAAATGAGTGAAAAGGAGCTTCCACCGAGGGTCGCATCTTTTCAATGCCTTCCGTATCCACTATATTTTTTGATACAAAATCAACAATGTCCTGTTCATAATCCGTAGAAGTATTAAGATCCACCTTCTCAAAATAGTTCAGTATTGCTTTGTGGTTTACAACTACAAACCCTCTTTTGGGAGTCATTTCCCCTAATTTGCAGCCACTTGCTTTAATGGCCATCAGCCCGTTATCCATTTTTACCGATGTATTTCCTCCACCACTTTGTACTATATCAGGTTTATTTCCTACATAAACGGACATATCGGCTAATTCTTCGAATGATTTTATAATCATATTGCTATCCTTTCCAATTTGTTAAAAATCCCCGGGCAAACCCGTCCGGTTGATTTGAGTTCCTAAAGGGGATGCGCTATGGTGGTCATTAACGCCATTTCCGCTTGAGTCGTATCCATACGGCTGTATTGTACTATTATATTCACATCACTTTCCACCATGATAGCATACGGTACCCCCCTGGGTACTCCTGAACCGTCTTCAAATCTTATTTTATCCATACGAATATGATATGTTCTTTCGGCTTTACATACCGTTTTTAAACCTTCCTTTTTATCAGAATCTTCAAAATATAAAGTCATCTTTATATGGGCGTCTTCATTTTGAGGATTTAAAACACATACCGCATCATGACTATGAAACTTTCCGCTGCTTTCCTTAGGATAATATGCATCAGGTATAAACCATACTTTACTTCCTATTTCTTTCATTTCTATTAATCTCCTTTCAAACCGGTTACATTTAAAAATCTGTCATACGCTTCATTCCATTGATCCGCTTGGATCGGCTGATAATCAACATGATCAAACGAACGGGCTATTATTTCCCGGGCCTGGGAAATACCGTTCACTTCACCTAAGCTTATTAATTGGCCCATAATGTTTCCTGCCGCAGTAGCTTCTATCGGACCTGCCATGACAGGTCTTCCTATAGCCGATGCGGTAAATTTCAATAATATTTTATTTTTACACCCGCCACCTACAACATTCAAACAATCAAATTTTACACCGGTTACATCTTCTAAAGCGTCTAGAGCGTATCTGTATTTCATTGCTAAGCTCTCCATAATACATCTTGTGATCTGCCCTTTTGTTTGAGGTACTTTTTGGTTTTTTTCTTTACAATAAGCAACAATACGTTCCGGCATGTTACCGGGCTCATAAAATACAGGGTGGTCAGGATCGATGAAAGTGTAAAAAGGCTCTGCAGCCTCCGCTTCAGCGTCTAAAACATCAAAGTGTATCGCTCCTTCATCAATTTCCCATTGTCTTTTACATTCTTGTAAAATCCAAAGTCCCATAATGTTCTTCAACAATCTTATGGTGTTGCCGAAACCACCTTCGTTTGTATAGTTCATCCGGTATGTTTTTTCATTAATTACAGGTTCGGTTCTTTCGGTTCCCAGTAAAGACCATGTCCCGCTGCTAATATATGCAAAGTTCTTATTTTTAGAAGGCACCGCCAGAACCGCACTAGCCGTATCATGCCCTCCGACTGCAATAACCTTTACATTACCCAATCCGGTTAAACAACACAAATCATCGGTCAAAGTACCGGCTATGGTGCCTGAAGGTACCACATCCAACAACATTTTTCGATCTATCCCCAGTTTGGATAATATATCATTGTCCCAGTCCCTTTTTCTTGCGTTTAACATCTGTGAAGTACTTGCAATGGAGTACTCACATAATTTTTCACCGCATAAATAATAGTTGAACAAATCCGGCATAAATAAAAGTGTCGATGCTCTATCCAGTGTTTCTTTATCGGTCATTTTCATGGCTAAAAGCTGATACACCGTATTTAGCTTCATAAATTGAATACCGGTATGCTCATAGAATTCGGCGTTTCCAATAATTTTAGACGCTAATTCCTGCATATTATCTGTACGTTTGTCCCTATAATGTACCGGATTAGAAATTAATGAACCTTTTTTGTCTAATAAACCGTAGTCTACACCCCAAGTGTCGGAAGCTACGCTTTTTATGTCATGGTGGCCTTCCCTTTTGCATTTGATAAGGGAAGCGTTCATTTCGTGCATGATTCTCAATGCATCCCAGTATAAAGTACCTTTAAAAGTAACAGGATCATTTGAAAAACGGTGTATCTCTTTGAGGGTTATTTTCTTACCGTCAAATTCGGACAGCATAGCCCTTCCGCTGCTTGCACCAAAGTCAAAAGCTAATGTTTTCAGCATGGTGTTGTTAACCTCCTTTGCTAACCCATATAAAAATAATGGTATCTTGATTTAATTAAAATAACTAACTTACTGTGAACCGGCTTTGAAATCTATACATTTTGGATTTTCTATGTTACAGCATATGGTACTTTGGTTCATTGTTAGTTCGTTTATTTGCAATTAAATAAAATTTATGCGGTAGAATCATATCTTCATATTTTTTCTTCTTTTTATAAACTCTTCGGAATATATTTTAATTCTTTCATTTAAATCAGGATAATCGGATTTAACTTTATCAGAAAACAAAGCTTTTGTAATATTTTCGGTTGCCGATATCTCATGATTAATCAATGCGTAAGTGGAACTTACAAGATTTTGATACCTTTTATCCCTAAGAGCTTTACATATAAAATCCTGCCTGGGTGAATTTATATCCTCACCGCTAATTTCCATAAATTCATATTGTGTACATAAAGCTTTTACCCTGTCAAGCTGAGAAACAGTATTTCTAGAGGGCATATAAGTTACGGCGTCAAAACCTAAATCCTTTAATACCGAGAATAACTGCAGGATATAGTCGTCTTCGAACTTTTGCGCCTTTTTGTCTCCTGTAACCGAATCCTCTACATCTCCAAGATAAGCATATGCTGAGATCGCTCCGATTTTTCCGACAAAATTCAATACTGTTTTTACATCCGGGCACTCTTGCTTGGCGGGTATATAAAATTTTTCTACCATATCGCTTTTTAACGCACCCAACAAGTCATATTGATAATATATGTTATTTTCATCATTTAAGTAAGTCATGTTTTTTGGACTTAATTTTATATTTAAAGTATTACTTAAAAATTCCGTAACTTTATGACCTTTACCGTATGTCGCGATTATTTTACCCGCTAATGCAAATAATAAGTGTCTTTCGGTGACGCTACCCCCCTCATGACTCTTTGATACCGGTATAACATCCATTTCATAATCTAACCGACCTACATATTTTTGTGTCAGATTATTGATATTTTCGGTCATTTTCTGATTTCTTATATTTCTGTGCTTTTGAACAGGTCCGAAAAAATCCTGCACTTCTTTGATCCGGGTATGAGCAATTCCATGGATAGCCATATAAATTACATCGTCTTGGTCAGGATTATTTATTCTTCGACCGGCTACAGGTGTATTTTTCATATCTACCCGTAGTTCGGCGCCCACTGTAACAGGTAGCTTTGCAATCCTTCCCGCTTCTATAAATTCCAAAGCTCCGGCAACCGAATCATGATCCATGATACCGGCGGTATCCAACCCCGCACTCAATGCCGCCCATACCGCTTTTGAAGGTGAATACGGCGAAAACGAGTACCATGTGTGAATATGGTTGTTTACATCCTTATATGAGCTATCGGAACTTCCTTTTTTAAAATTATTCGCCAGTTCTTCCAAGGCACTAAGCCTTATATTCAGTTCTGTGTCATTAAGTTTTTCAATTAAAATATCATGATCCATCGCAGTATATCCGTTTACCTCATTTCCTGTCCACCGGTCACATTTATCGCTTGACCCGTCATGTATCCGGCTTGATCAGATGCTAAAAATATCATTACATTTGCTACATCTTCATATTCACAGGAACGTTTCAATGGTACTTGACTCAAATATTTTTCACGCACCTGATCTTTGGTGATTCCCTGATTCTTTGCATACTGTTCGAAAAGACTGTCTTTCCACAAAGGAGAGTTTAAAAGATTTCCGGGGCATATTGCGTTAACCCGTACATTATATTCCGCTAATTCCAATGCCAGGCTCTGAGTTAAACCGATTCCTCCGAATTTAGAAGATGCATAAGCGGAATTTTTATATGATCCCTTCTTCCCCGACTTGCTGTTTATCTGTATTATACAGCCGGATTTTTGTTTAATCATAACTTCAGCCGCAGCTTTTGCAGTTAGAAAGTATCCGGTTAAATTTACATCAATCATTTTCCTCCATTGATCCGGAGTAAAATCAATTATGGATTTTGCAATTAAAATAGCAGCATTGGAAACCACAATATCCAATCGCCCGTATTTTTCAACCGTTTGATTTACCGCTTCTTCTATCTCCTCATATTTTGTAACATCGGCTTTAAACGCTACAGACTCACCCAATCTCTCCGACAGAGTTTTAACAGCATCATAATTTATATCCACAACAGCTGTTTTGCATCCTTCTTTAAAAAGGCGCGTAGCCAGACTTTCGCCTAACCCTTGTCCGGCACCTGTGATCAATGCAACTTTGCCGTCTAATGCTTTACACTTCATAATAACCTCCGGTTTTAAAGCGTTACTTGGTCTTAAAACCTATATTTTAATATTTAATATGTCCTATATTATAACAAGACAATGTTTTTTTCAAGAATTGTTCTTCTAATTTCCTCCGGTATATTGTCTTCACAAATCAAGACATCCACATCCTCAAGGTATGCGAATGTAAATGCCAGATCCTTATTAAACTTACTTGTATCCATTAAAACAAATACCTTGTTTGCTTTTTTTATAACAGTTTTTTTTAATTCACATTCATTCATATTGGATACTGTAAAACCACGCTCAAATGAAAAACCCGAAGCCGACATAAATGCCAAATCTATGTTCATTTGAGACAAACCAATCAAAGAGGTGGGACCGGAGCATGACAATGTATTCGAGTTAACGTTTCCCCCGGGCAATATAACAGAAACCTTCGGATGCTTAACCAATTCAAGCGCAGTGTTAACTGCGCTTGTTATGATGGTAAAATTATCATCTTGTAATGTTTTGGCTAGCTGCATAACAGTGGTCCCGGCGTCAAAATATATCGATCTGCCTTTTTCCACGTAACTTACCGCCTTGTTAGCAATAACAATTTTTGCATCTCTATGTTCTTTTATCCTCATTGAATAAGCGTCTTCTTCGCCGTCACGACTCAAACCTGTCTTACTGACCGCTCCGCCGTGTATACGTACTAAAAGACCTTTGCTTTCCAAATATATCAGGTCCCTTCTTAGCGTCATAACAGAATATCCGGGAAATAATTCACTTAGCTTATTTAAATGAATTTCACCTTTACTATTGATTATATCTAAAATTTGTTTTTGCCTGTCATTCACAAGACTTTTTCCCCCGTTTTTAAAATCGGTTATATAACCGGGTTGAAGGTTTTATGTTATACTCCCAGTTTATTCAATCTCATCATTTCAACATCGGTATAGTTTGTAACCGGAACATGTCCGGGTAAGGGCAGTATTTTCTCATGCACGGCGTCAACTAACCAGTGAGGCTGTGGGAAAAACGCAGATTCATATTCATGGGCGGGTGTTATCCAATTTCTAGCACCTACTACAACAGGAGGAGCGTCAAGGTAATCAAAGGTCAGCTCACTTACGGTTTGTGCCATATCCTTCAGATGAGAACCCCTTTCACATGCATCACTTGCCAACAAAATCCGGCCTGTCTTTTTAACCGATTGTACGACCTTCTCATAATTAAACGGTACAATACTTCTTGCGTCTATAAGTTCTACAGACAAACCGTATTTTGATTTTAAAATCTCGGCCGCTTCTTGAGCTATATATAACGTCGCACCTACAGTTAATATTGTAAGATCATTACCTTCCATTTTTATATCCGGTTCCCCTATGGGTATCTCATAATAACCCTCAGGTACCCCTTCGGTATGAAACATTTCACCATAATCGTAAACACGTTGGCTTTCAAAGAATATTACCGGGTCGGTTCCCGCTAAAGCACTGTTCATAAGCCCTTTTGCATCATACGGAGTTACCGGGAAAACCACTTTTAGTCCGGGTATGTGTGCCGTTAATGATGTCCAATCCTGAGAGTGTTGTGCACCGTATTTCGCTCCTACCGACACTCTTAAAACTACAGGCATTTTTAATTCACCTGCACTCATGGCTTGCCATTTGGACAGTTGATTGAATACTTCGTCACCGGCTCTGCCTAGAAAGTCGCAGTACATTAATTCTACTAACGCTCTTCCCCCGCATAATCCATATCCTACCGCAGTACCTACGATTGCGCCTTCGGATATAGGTGAATTAAATAATCTGTTATAAGGCATAGCTTCGGTTAAACCTCTGTATACGGCAAAAGCACCGCCCCAATCTCTATTTTCTTCTCCGTACGCCACCAATGTGGGATCTACATAAAATTTATCAATAATAGCTTCAAAAATAGCGTCCCTTACCTGGAAAACTTTATTTTTTGAAACCTTTTTACCGTCTTGTATCCCTGTTCTGATTTTATTTGCAATCTGCATTAACCTTGGATTTTGATCCTTGGGAATTAAATATTCACAATCCCTGTCTTCTAATTTCTCAATTTTTTTATTTGAAAACATCAGGCTCTCTATGGCCTTCGGATTTGCAACCAAATCCATATATGGTGATATGTTTGTATCGGTTGCCATCTTACAAATTTTTGTCACAGATTCGCTTACATTTGCTAAAATTTCATTAAAATCATTATCCGATGCAACACCGGCGGTGGTAAGTCGAGATCTGTACTCAAGCAAAGAATCCTGTTGCTGCCACATTTCTACTTCCTCTTTGGTTCGGTATGAAGATGCATCCGAAGGAGAATGTCCCGAAAACCTATATGTCAATGTATCCAACAAAACAGGACCTTGTTTTTGCAGGAGT
Organism: uncultured Clostridiaceae bacterium; assembly: GCA_964547525.1. Classification (GTDB taxonomy): domain Bacteria; phylum Bacillota; class Clostridia; order JAAYHZ01; family JAAYHZ01; genus CAZJOD01. Next base: position 9,654 of record CAZJOD010000009.1, on the reverse strand, counting down.
ATTTCCTTCTTACGCTTTATAGCGTCGGCTACAGCTAAAGGATCATAACCGTCTACACGTTCGGCATGCATTTGCTCAGGATTTACACCCGCTCCCAAACGAGCCAACATTTCATATCCCATTGTTTCACCATTTGTCTGTCCACCCATTCCGTATTGGTTATTCATAAAATTGAATATAATGGGCAATCCGCCTTTATACTCACCTTCCCACAATTTCTTATATTGATCCATAGTGGCAAAGCAAAGAGCTTCCCATACAGGCCCGCAACCTAAAGATGCATCACCTATGTTTGCAATTATTATTCCGCCTTTTTTGTTAACCTTTTTATATAAAGCGGCACCTGTCGCAATATCCGCCGATCCACCCACTATTGCATTATTGGGATATATTCCAAAAGGAGTGAAAAACGCATGCATTGAGCCTCCTAATCCTTTTGTAAAACCGGTTTCACGTGCAAATATTTCAGCTAACGTACCGTACAACAAAAAATCGACGGCTAAACATTTTATATCACCGGAATTTTTTGAATGCTTTTCAACTATCCTTAAAATACGACCTTCATGATAAGTTTCCATGATTTGCATCAATTCTTTATCCGAGAGCTTATTAATCGCCGATAAGCCTTTGGCCAGAATTTCTCCATGACTTCTGTGAGAACCGAATATATAGTCGTCAGTATCAAGATTATATGCTTGACCTACAGCCGCCGCTTCTTGTCCTATGGACAAATGAGCAGGGCCGGGATGATTGTATTCGATTCCGTTATATTGACCGGTAGTTTTAATGGCGTTTAACATAGTCTCAAATTCTCTGATGATTGCCATATCCGTGAATATCCTTATAAAGTCTTCGGTCTTATAATTTGCCTTTTCTTCCTCAATAGTCTTGGAATATTGATTTACGGGGATATCCTTAAATTTAATAAATCCTGATTTTCTTATTTGTTTAGGATCTAATGATTGTATCTTTGGCATAAACTTCAACTCCCTTCATTATAGCTCAAAAATGCCTTCTCTTATTACTTCACTTACAGTGGGATGAGGAAATACTATTTCCTTAATGTCTTCTATCCTCATTTCACATTCAATCATAGGTGCGACTCCGTAAATAATTTCCGAAGCGTACGACCCTATCATATGGACACCTATAAGTGTATTGTACTTTTTATTTTTTATCAGTTTGCAAATACCGTTACCCTGTTCGTTTTCTGCTACATATCTACCGCTGTATTTCATGGTAAGCACCACCGATTCACAGTCGATCCCTTTTTCTTTTGCGGTGTCTTCGGTTTCACCGATTCCCGCAGTCTCGGGATTTGTATATATGACATTAGGGATAGCGCTATATCTCATTACATCGGCCTTACCTAAAATGTTGTTTATACATACTTCGGCCTGTCTGTATGCTACATGGGCTAACATCATTTTTCCGGTGACATCACCACAGGCATATATTCCGGCTACATTTGTTCTCATTTTATCATCAACACATATAGCTCCTCTTAATAGCTCAATACCTGCATTTTCTAAACCCAATCCTTGAGTATTAGGTTTTCTGCCAATGCTCAATAAAACCTTTGACGCTTTTATAGATTCGACAATGCCATCCTTTTGGTATTCTACGGAATTCGTATTTAGCTTCACCACTTTACATGATAATTTAAAATCAATTCCTTTTTGGCGATATTCTTTCAATAAAATATCTGAAACATCCGCATCGGTATTTCCCGCTATCTTATCCATCATTTCTATAACCGTTACCTTTGCACCTGCAGAGTTATAATATGATGCCATTTCCAGACCTGTCACGCCTCCCCCGATAACTACCAATGATTGGGTATCTCCTGCAAATCCAGAATTTCTTTATTTGTTAAAACAAACCCTGAAGATAAACCGTCTTGCAGCCCCGGTATGGGTGGTATAATCGGACTTGAACCGGTTGCTATAACAAGTCGCTTAGCGGTATATTCGTTTTGACCGGCCGATACTGTAAACCCGTCGGCATTTCTTCCTTTTAAATATGCAGCTTCGGTTACTACATCCACATTATTTTGCTTTAATTTGGCTTTAACTCCGGCAACCAGTGTGCGAACTGTTTTTTCCTTTCGCTTAATCACTTTTTGATGATCAAAAACCACATCTTTTACATAAACACCATATTTATCTCCGGATTTCGCATAATCCAACAATTTAGCCGAGTGTAAAAGAGCTTTTGACGGTATGCATCCTTCATTCAAACACACTCCTCCGAGATTACCTTTTTCAATACATAAAACTTTCAGCCCGGCAGCCCCCGCTCTCTCTGCGGCTAAATAACCCCCGGGTCCGCCTCCGATTACAATAAGATCATATATCATTAAACCCGCCTCCTTATATCGCTAACAGCAACTCGAAGTTTTCCAAAGCATCACCTAACTCTTTTAAAAACTTAGCGGCCGGAGCTCCGTCAACCGCCCTGTGATCAAAAGTTAAAGACAGTCCCATAGCAGGATATAACGATATTCCACCGGGTGTATAAACCGGTCTGTCTACAATATTGTTAACTCCCAAAATAGCTGTTTGGGGAGGATTTATAACAGGTGTAAATGATTCTATACCTAAACCTCCGAGATTAGTAACGGTAAATGTACCTCCTTGCAGCAGATCCGGGTTTATAGTACCGGATTTGCAAGCCTCGGCAAGCTTTTTAGATTCTATTGCCAATTGATTTAAAGATTTTTTATCGGCGTTGAAAATAACCGGAACCATTAATCCTCTTTCGGTATCGACCGCCATTCCCAAATGGACTCCATTAAAGTATTTCATGGTCGTACCTGTATAATGAGCATTAAGGGATTTGTGTTTTTTTATTGTTCTTGAAACCGCGTACAATATTATATCGTTTAGTGTTATATTAGCCAACTCCGACACAGACTTAGTTTCTTTTATTTTTTTTCTAAAGTCCATAATGGATTTGGCATTAAATGAAGAGTTCAGTGTCAATTGTGCCATTTCGGATAACGACTTATGCATCGCCTTCCCTATGATTTTTCTAATGTTTGTTAAAGGCTCTTCGATATAATCTTTACCGGTGTCAACAACCGATTGAGAGGGTTTTATCACATCGGTTTCAGTTTTAACAGGCTCTTTTGCCTTCTGTTCCATATCGGCTGATGTTATACGTCCTCCTATACCCGTCCCCGAGATCCGGTCGTTTATTGTTTCATTTTGAACCGCTTTAGTAACCAATGCACCTTTGTCAATTAAAACCCGGACATCTTGTTCTATTATTCTTCCGTGGGGTCCCCCGGGAACAACTTTTGTCAAGTCCGCTCCTGTTTTTTCAGCTAAGTTTCTTGCTCTTGGTGATATTCCTCGTCTTTCAACTGCTGTAGCATTCACAGGTTCATTTTGTACAGATTCCGGTTTTTGCACAGATTGTTCGACTATATTAACTTTATTGTCTTGTTCCAAAGCTCCGGGAATAAAAGTCGAAATATCCTCTCCCGGTTGTCCTATAACACACATGTTTGAAAGTACAGGAATGTCATCTCCCTCTTCATGGAATATTTCCAAAACAGTGCCTGATTCTGTTGATTCCGCATCGAATGTCGCCTTATCCGTTTCATAGGTGAAAAGAATATCACCTATCTTTACCTGATCTCCCTTTTTAACATGCCACTTGGATACAATACAGCTTTCTACAGTGTTTCCCTGCCTGGGCATAATAATCACCGACGCCACGTTAATTACCTCCTTGGCAAAATTTTATTTTTTATTATAAAAAATTGTTCGTTTAGTGTTGTTTTCTTACATTCCATGTTATATTCTAACATACAAAAGTTTAAAAAACAATAAAAAAAGATACATGGTAAGTAATAAGCTTTGGTATTATCGGTTTGTTAATAATAAAAATATGATTTCACCGGAAAAAGAGTATTACGGCAGTATCAGACATACAATAAATAGTACAATCTCTTTTTAGTTTAGCACTTATATACAATATGTTGTTGAATTTTCTAATTATGAGGTATATAATGGTTTTACGTTTTACATTACATTATATCTGTTTTTAAAGGCTTAAATCGGATATTCAGGCGTTTCTTAGATTAAATTTGGCGACAAAAAAAGTGTAATTGTGACAAAATAATATAAACCGATACAAAAATGAGTTCGGTAAACGGAGGACATAAGATGATCTCGCAAATCAAAAAAAGAGACGGGCGATTAGAAACGTTTCATCCGGAGAAAATAACATGGGCTATATTTAAAGCTGCTACCGCTTGCGGTGGAGATGATTTCGACCGGGCGTGTTACCTTACCGGACAGGTAATTGAATTAGCCGAAAAAAAATTGGGTGATATTCCCGATGTTGAAAGCGTGCAGGATATAGTAGAAAAAATACTTATAGAAAACGGACATGCTCAAACCGCCAAAGCTTTCATTCTTTATAGAGAAAAAAGAAAAAGCGCCCGGGAAATGAACGCTCTGATTGGAGCTACAATTGATATGTTCGGCTCATATCTAGGCGATAAAGACTGGAACATAAAAGAAAACGCAAATACACAAAAAAGTGTTAACGGCCTAAATAATTATGTGCGAGAGGCATTTACAAAAAAGTACTGGTTATATGAAATATATCCTACCGATGTCAGAGAAGCACATGAAAACGGTGAATGTCATATTCATGATTTGGGTTTTTTCGGTCCATATTGTGCAGGATGGGATTTAAGACAGTTATTACTTAACGGATTCGGTGGTGTATCAGGTAAAGTGGAGAGTAAACCGGCCAAGCATTTACGTTCATTTTTAGGACAAATAGTTAATTCGACTTTTTCCACCCAAGGCGAAACAGCCGGTGCACAAGCCTGGTCGAGTTTTGACACATACTGCGCTCCATTTATAAGATACGACTCTTTATCATATGAAGAGGTAAAGCAAGCACTTCAAGAGTTTATATTTAATATTAACGTGCCAACCAGGGTAGGATTCCAATGTCCTTTTTCAAATGTTACACTGGATATAAAAATACCGGCCACATTGAAAGATCAACCTGTAATCATAGGAGGACATTTTCTCGAAACCACTTATGGTGAATATCAAAAAGAAACGGATATGTTTAATATGGCGTTTTGTGAAGTAATGATCCAAGGCGATGCCATTGGAAGAGTATTCACTTTCCCTATTCCTACAATAAATATTACGCGTGATTTTAATTGGGACAGCCCTGTTGTCGAAAAGATAATCGAAATGACCTGCAAGTATGGAATCCCGTATTTCGCAAATTATATTAATTCCGATTTATCTCCGGAAGATGCGGTATCAATGTGCTGCAGATTAAGATTGGATACTAAAGAATTGAGAAAAAAAGGCGGAGGCCTATTTGGCAGCAATCCTATGACCGGATCGATAGGTGTATTTACTATAAACTTACCTCGAATAGGTTATTTATCAAAATCCAAAGGTGAGTTTAAAGCAAGGTTGTGGAGAATAGCCCAAATTGGCAAAACTTCTTTGGAAATAAAGCGCAAAATAATAGAACGGCAAACTGAAAACGGATTATATCCTTACTCCGCACACATGTTAAGAGATATAAAGGAAAGAACCGGAGAATACTGGCACAATCATTTTAATACAATAGGCATTATAGGAATGAATGAAGCTTTGCTAAACTTTTGTGGTAAAGATATAACCACACAGGAGGGCATGGAGTTTTCCGTTGAAATCATGCACTATTTAAGGGAGTTGCTAAGAGGTTTCCAAGAGGAGACTCGTCACGTGTATAATCTTGAAGCCACGCCGGCCGAAGGGACAGGCTGCAGACTTGCCAAATTGGATAAAGCGAAGTATCCTGATATTATATGTGCAGGTTCGGGTGTTCCGTATTACACCAACTCCACGCAAACACCGGTAGGGTATACCGATGATATATTTGAAACTATAAAAATGCAAGACGAGTTACAATCTCTTTATACCGGTGGAACGGTTCTTCACATATATTTAGGTGAAAGTATCGATGATACCGAATCTTGTAAGAGTCTGATCAAGAAAATTTTTAATAAATACAAAATGCCGTATATTTCCATAACTCCTACCTTCAGCATTTGCAAAGACCACGGATACATCAAGGGGGAACAATTTTTTTGCCCGGAATGTGGTGAACAAACCGAAGTATGGTCAAGAGTTGTCGGTTACTTAAGGCCTGTACAGAATTTTAACGAAGCAAGAAAAGAAGAATACATAGAAAGAAAAAAATTCGTTTTAAAAGACACCGGTAAGGTTTCGGTAGGAGGGTTTACAAAATGAATATAGTTGGTTGGCAAAAAGTTTCCCTTATTGATTATCCGGGTAAGATCGCTACAATCCTTTTTACTCCGGGATGCAATTATAACTGTTACTATTGTCACAATACAGATATAATCCGTGATAACCCGGAACACATTTTAATTGATAAGCAAGAGATTATAGACTATATCAATAAAAGAAAAAGCATGATTGACGCCCTTGTTATTTCCGGAGGAGAACCTACATTGCAAGCCGATTTAATAGGCTTTATAAAAAAGATAAAAGAAACCGGCTTATTAATTAAACTCGATACCAACGGAACACGACCGGAAATACTCAGGTCGATTATAGATGAAAAACTTTTGGACTATATTGCCATGGACATAAAAGCACCTTTTGAAAAGTATAGTAATACGGTTTGCGCTGAAACCGACATTCAAAAAATTAAAGAAAGTATTGATTTAATAATAAATTCCGCACCTGATTATGAATTTCGTACGACCGTGTCGCCTGATCTTACCTCTGACGATTTGGAGGTAATGGCATCATATATTAAAGGTTCAAAAAAATATGTTTTACAACAATACAGAAAGCCTGTTTCGGAACATCTTCCGGAGGACCCCCGGTTGGACTTAAGCCCTTACCCGGCTACTGTATTTTACGCTTTAAAAGATAAACTGGAAAAAAGTGCACAAAAAGTTGAATTGCGCGGTCTTTGATAAGAGTCTTTATATATTATATATGTTGTAATGATTTTATCTGATAATTCTTCTTCCTTCCATAGCTTTTGCCAATGTAACCTCATCGGTATACTCAATATCGCTACCGACAGGTATACCATGAGCAATCCTTGAAACGGTTATACCGAAAGGTGCCATAAGTTTAGAAATGTACATAGCGGTCGCTTCTCCCTCCACAGTGGGATTGACCGCTAAAATTACTTCCTTTATATCCGCTTCGGCTACCCTCGTAAATAAGGATTTAAGATTTATATCATTAGGGCCGATCCCGTCCATTGGTGAAATAACTCCGTGCAATACATGGTAAAATCCGAAATACTGACCTGTTCTTTCCATAGCCATTACGTCGCCGGGTTCCTGCACAACACAAATTAATGTGGCATCCCTGTCTTTACTGCCGCAGATCCTACAAGGATCAATATCGGTCAAATCACCGCAAATAGAACAGGTAACAATCTTTTGACGTGCGTCCAAAATGGATTGAGCGATTTCTTCGGCTTTTTCCCGGGGCATTCCTAAGATATGAAATGCCAGCCGTTGTGCCGTTTTCCTTCCGATTCCGGGCAGCTTAACAAATGACTCTATTAACTTTTCAATGGATGAGGTATACTTTATCATAATCGTGCTTAAAACATTCCCGGAAAACCCATACCGCCTGTGAACTTACTCATTGTGTTTTGTGTAACATCTTCAATTTTTCTTAAAACTTCGTTAACGGCAGCCATTATCATATCTTGTAACATTTCTACGTCATCCGGGTCTAATGCTTCAGGATCTATATTAACTTCTAAAATTTCTTTTTTTCCGTTAGCTACAACTGAAACCATGCCTCCGCCTACCGTTGCATCAAACGTTTTCGCTTCTAATTCCTCTTGGGCTTGTTGAATTTCCTGTTGCATTTTCTGAGCTTGCTTCATAATATTGCCCATATTCGCTCCTCCGCCCATATTATTCATTCTTCCTCTGGCCATGGTGTTCCTCCTGTTTTTATATTATTATATGTGTTTAAACAATAGTATTATACCAAAGTACACATATCCATGCAAATCATATGGCAATAGTTTATACAATAAAATTTATTAAATAGGATACATTTTTAAAACTTGATTTTAAAAATGTACGCCGACCCGGGGACGCTCGATGCGGCCACAGGTCTTATTTTAAAGTTTATATCTAATTTCACTGCAATAGCTCTCTTACAGTGAACCGGAGTAAAATACCTTCACCTATAAATAAAGTTTTTTAGGTAGAAATAAGGCTCATACTTATATTATGTATAAAGTTGTGTTATACTTTCAATAAATTAAATAGAAAAGAAAGGAAACTATCATGAATAAAAACCCGTTGGTTACAATAGAAATGGAGAATAAAAGCATAATAAAAGCGGAGTTATACCCTGATATCGCTCCTAATACCGTTAATAATTTTATTTATCTGATCAATCAAAATTTTTATAACGGATTGATTTTTCACAGAGTAATACCTAATTTTATGATACAAGGCGGATGCCCACAAGGAAGAGGAACAGGAGGTCCCGGATATACTATTAAAGGTGAGTTTACCGTGAATAATTTTCAAAACAATTTAAAACATGACACCGGTGTGTTATCAATGGCGCGAGCTCAACACCCTGATTCCGCAGGTTCGCAGTTTTTTATTATGACTGCAAGCGCCCCTCATCTGGACGGTCAATACGCATCATTCGGCAAAGTTATAGAAGGTATGGAGAATGTACTGGAAATTGTCAATACCAAAAGAGATTATACCGATAAACCTCATACCCCTCAGGTAATGAAAAAAGTTACCGTTGACACCTTCGGTGTAACATACGATGAACCTGTAAAAGCATAGAATTAACAAAATTAAGTTTTAAACTTCGGAAGCGTTAATAAAAAAAGCATCCGAAGTTTTTTTATTATTAAATAGGAATACATTTTTAAAACTTGATTTTAAAAATGTACGCCGGCCCGGGGACGCTCGACGCAGCCACGAGTCTTATTTTTGAGAAACTGCATTAAAGCTAAGTATATAATTTTTGATATTTATATATTGAAAACAAATGACATATTTCGAAAAATATAATATAATATACATATACACTCTTTTAGTTACACAACAATCAACTTTATAAAACAACCTGATTCATCAAGTGACAAGATAGAAAATACACTTTCTCGCCCGGAAGAACAATATGAAATAGTAAATTTAAAAAACGGGGGTATGATTATATGGATATTCCAAAAAGACCGTCTCTGTTATACAAAGAAGATAGTCACAAGGAACAGATTTATGAGTTAAAAGGTAATATTGTAAAGGATTTGGGTATTGAGGATATAAACTATATGTTCAAAAATACCGATAGAAATTCCTTTAAATGTATGAAGTTATTATCTGTGATGCAAACAAACGGTGAAAATATTTCTTACCGGTCTGAAATCTTAGAGGATTTCATGGTAAATAAGTCGGTAAGAGATTGTGCTCGTGAAGTCCTTTTAAAATTGATAGCATTAAAGAACGAATTTGGCGTTAAAACGTTCAAATTCGAGGATACCCATAAAGATATACTATGGAAATTCAATGTAATGCAATCCTATGTAAAGTGTATAAACGATATAAAAAATATTATGGAAAATTGTAAGCAAGACATC
>CAZJOD010000008.1:0-46875 GCA_964547525.1 uncultured Clostridiaceae bacterium | reverse complement strand
CTGACCTTTTTAGTCATTACGGTTCCGTCAATCAATTGAGCTACCGAAGGTAATATTTTAACCTTACAGGATGTTGCGGAACAATATTCATATATCTTATTTAACTCGGCAGGTTTAGCCGATGGAATTGCGATTATTATTTCATCAACATGCTTTTTGGATATAATTTCGTTAATACTTTCGAGACTTCCCATTACCGGTATACCGTTTACGGTCTTACCTATTTTTTCGGGATTTTCATCTATAAACGCCACCGGTTTACTTTTAAGCTCCTTATGAGCAAACATTTCTCTTGCAATGTTGACGCCCGCTTCACCGGCACCGATGATTAATACGCGTTTTAGATTGTCACAGGATAAATATTTATGAGAATTTAATCTTCTGAATATACGATATAGTATTCTGGACCCGCCTATAAAACACATATCCAATAAAAATGCTATCATGAAGATGCTTCTAGGTGTTATGTGATTTATAAAAGCGTTATATATGAATAGAGCTCCGTTAGATATAGCAGCAGCTAAAATTACAGTAAAGAATTCATATATACTGGCGTACTTCCACAGACTATGATAAAGTTTGAAAAATGTAAAGACCACAAGCTTAATTGCAACAGAAGCAATTAAAAGTAAAGGCAATTCTTCATAGAACTCCTGCATAACAGAAGCAATGCTGAAATCGAAACGTATAAAATATGATAATAAAAATGCCACACTCAATAAAAAGATGTCTGATAATACAACAGCAACCGACCTTATTTTCTTTTTCACATTTACACTTCCCTATACACACATTTGATAAACCCGTTATGTTTACATAACAGGTATCAAGTCCTAATAGCTGCTCTATTGGTATATCTATCTTGTCATAATACCCTCAGCTAATAAACTTTCAAATATCTTAAACATCTTGTCCTTTTACACTATTATAACAGTGTAAGGATATTTTGACAAGTTATTTTTCTTCATCTTCACCATAATAGTAATAATTGTAGTTATAATATTTATAATAATAATACCCACTTGAACTTTTGTCAAGTTTTGTGAGCACCGCTCCTAATATTTTTGCTTCAACATTGTCCAAAGCTTTTTTAGCATGTATTGCCATCTCTATATTGGTTTCTCCGGATGCAAGTACAAGTATAACTCCGTCAGCTATCTTTCCCAAAATGGCGGCATCGGTCAAAGATCCTACAGGGGGGGTGTCTATGACCACCAAATCGAATTCTTTGGTTAACTGCTCTAAAACGGTTTCCATTTTTTTAGATGCCAATATTTCGGTTGGATTCGGGGGTATGAAACCGCTAGTTATAATATACAGATTATTTATGTTTCTTACGGTTTTAGCCATGCTGGCTAAAGGCTGGTCCTCTATTATCATATCGGTTAATATATGTGTGAGACCTACATCATTATTTATTCCAAAAAATTTATGTAATTTAGGATTTCTTAAATCGCAATCTAAAAGCAATACTCTTTTTTCGGTCTGCGCCATTGTAACAGCAAAATTGGATGCGGTGGTAGATTTACCGTCTACCGGAGACGGACTTGTAAAAACGATCATTTTTAACTTTTTATCTATTCCCGCAAACCCTATGTTTGTTCTAAGAGATCGGAAAGCTTCGGCTGCCGCAGACTTAGGGTCATGATATGTAATCAGGTTATCACTTATTTTACCCAACCTGAGCTGATGTCTTAGTTTTTGGTCTTCTCTTGTTTGCATCTTTTCTGTCTCTCCTTTCCCCTTCGAATACCGGTATTTCTCCCATTATACTTAATCCTAAATATCTTTCAACATCTTTTGCATTTTTTATCGTATTATCCAAAAATTCTATAACAAATATGATTCCTACACCTAATGCAAGTCCTAACACTCCACCCACGGCAACATTCATCTTTTTATTGGGTTTAATGGGGGTTATCGGTACTTCAGCCATATCCACAATACTTACATTTTTTACTTCCATTATTTCATCGGCTTTTACTATTATCACTTGAGACATTTGGTTTACCACATCGGCCGCCAATTGGGGATTTGTATGTTCAAAGCTTATCTTAAACATTCTGGAATCGTTAACGGTGGTTACCGATATTTTGCTTTTTAGAGTATCGGGGTTCATGGTTATTCCTAAATCGTCTATTACGCCTTTGGCCGCTACACGGCTTTTGATTATTTCTCTATAATCCATAACAAGCTTTTGATTTACCTGAATCTGTGTCATATTGTAGGGATCGGATTTTTCATCAGGCTCTCTTCCTACAAATAATAAAGCTTCGGCTCTGTAAACCGGGTCCAAAATCAAGTAAGAATAAATGGTCGCAGCTGTTAAAGCCGTTACAAAGCATATAACGATTATCCACCATTTCATTTTTATAAGATAAAAAATTTCTTTTAGGTCTATCTCTCGATATTCGTTGTCCATATGTTCTCCCGTCATTATTAAATAATTTACTTATGTTTTTCACTATCGTTTTTAATTCGTAAAACACACATTTATATTATATCGTACTTTCGGTCTAAAAGTTTACTGTTTTTTTTCCGCTTATATAAGAAAAAAAAGTTGCTTTAGTATGTATTATGGGTTGTGCCGTATGTAAAGGATCGATATATTTGTTCTCTAATACCTTTTTAGGATTGGAAAGAAATATCTCACCTGCTCTTACATCATCGGTCCAACCCTTTACGATGTTATATGCGGAACTTAAAACAGGAGAACGTATTCGTGGAGAATGGCAGTCGGTGGCTACAAGCTGTACCCAGTTTTTTTCAAAAAACCGTTTTGCAATCTCTTGTGTTTTGCTTCCTGTTTGTCCTGCTATTGATAAAATATTAACTTGAATAAGACAACCCATCTCCATGAATGAGTATAATATTTCGGGTTCTTTATGTATAGGCTGATATCTTTCCGGATGTGCTAAAATAACCTTATAACCACGTTCAAACAAAGCGTAGATTATGTTCTCCGCAAAAGAAGGAATGGAGTGCATAGGGAATTCTACCAATACATAATCGGTATCGGCTAAAGTAAGACACAAGCCCTCTTCCAAATTATTCACGAGCTCTGTATCCAGATACAATTCATTTCCCATAAACAGATTAAAGTCCAATCCTTCTTCTTTTATAAGGCTTTGGACTTTTATGTACATATCCATCAACTTCTTTAAATCGTACCTGTTTGATCCGTATATGTAATGAGGAGTGGCAACCATTGTATCAATGCCGTCCTCCTTGGCAATCCTTAACATATCCGCGGTTTCCCGCAGCGTTTTAGCGCCGTCATCTAAGTCATAAAGTATATGACTATGTAAATCTATCATCGGTTTGCTCCAGTTTGTCTATCTATCTATTGCTTATTTTTTGTCCATCCTTTAGTCGAATTATATCATACCGGATTTTTGTTCGCAACATTAAAACAGTTCAATTATTATAAATATTAATTAAATTTTCCTTAATTATTTAATTTATGATTCAACTACAAGAATTTGATTTTATTACAATAAACAATCGAGCATAATATTGGTTCACATCAAGTGAGTAATTACAGTAAAATCATTTGTTAATTTTTATATAGGTATGTCTTGCAAACATACTTTATGCTCGTATAAGACTTTTGATAGATAAAGAATATTTTGTTTATCTATTTCATCAATTTTTAAAAGGATCTGTTTAATCTCATCCGACAGCCTTGCATATCCGGAGAATCCCCTAATATCTCCGGATATTTCACATAATCGGCTGTTCAAAGAATCGATGTCTTTTGTAATCTCAAGCTTGTTATCAACAAGTTTTTCAAAGTGTGCAAAATCCATTTCCCCCAAACGGCTGCACAGTTTTTGGATCTCGCAGGAAAGTTCATATAGCTTTTCCGCTTTTGATCTTTTAACATTTAACAGTTCAATTAACCCGTCCATATCAATCCTTTTTATGTACCTGATTTTACCTCAAGTTATAGCTTGTAAATAAAACCGGTTTATTTTGTTGTTTATTCAACAAATATATTAAAAGCTTACGCCTTTTTTCAAATTACGTTCTTCGCCCGGTACCTGCACCGGACAAGGGGATGTTTGCCATGTTAAACATCCCCGAGTGCATGGGTGAAGGAGGAATAAAATGTCGTCATGTGGCTCATGTTTATTAGTTACTATTATTGGTTGCTATTATTAGTTGCTAATGTGAGTGAGTGTTTACTCACCCTAATAATACACAAAGGAAATAGGGTTGTCAAGAAATTTTTGGAACTATTTTTTAATTTCATAGCGAAAAATAAAAAATTACAAAAAGTTCGTTGTTTTTTTCTTTGAACCGTAATATTATCAAAAATTTTTGCAGTCATTGCAATGCTGATTTGCTGTAAATTTTGAAACATTGAAACGGAGTTGATAAATTTTGTCGGTGAAATTATATCCGTTTTGCCGACAAAACGACAGGACGTCGTTTTGAGTGGTCAGCGACACGATGTCGCGTTGACCACGACGGCTAATCGGATATGATGAACCGTTACAAAATTCAATGACGGTTCACAGTTTCTTAAATTTATAGCAAATTAGGATGTATCTATTTATTACGTTAATTCGGTACCTGTAGACAGCTTCACCGTAAAATAAAAAGTACTCCCCACACCCTTTTGGCTCTCAACCCATATCCTGCCGTTCATCATCTCAACCAGTTGTTTACATATGGAAAGACCTAAGCCGGTGCCACCGTATTTTCTGGTTATAGAGCTGTCGGCTTGTATAAAGGTATCGAAAATGATTTGGGTGTCTTTAGGATCTATTCCAATACCGGTGTCGGATACCTGAAATTCAAGTTCTATCTCGGTTCCGGTTTTGTTTTTAATTGCCGCGGTGAGGTTTATTTCACCGGTGTCGGTGAATTTTATGGCGTTTCCTAAAAGGTTGTTTAGAATTTGCTTTAACCTGTTCGGATCTCCGGTTAAAAGTTTTGGAATGTCGGTTGACAGTTTATGATTTAGATTCAAGCCCTTTTCACGAGCTTTTATTTCATATGGTTTTAAGGTGTGTTCCAAAAGCTTGTCAAAGTCGAAGGCTATATTGTCCAATGTTAGTTTCTTTGCATCTATTCTGGAAAAGTCCAATATGTCATTCATAACGTTTAACAAAGTTGACGCGCAGCTTTGAGCTATTAAGAGATTGTCCCTTTGTTCTTCGTTAAGATCGGTTAGCAATGTAAGCTCGATCATACCAAGCATACCGTTTAGAGGTGTGCGGATTTCATGACTCATGTTGGCTAAGAAAACGCTCTTTGCAAGGTTTGCAGCTTCCACTCTTTCTTCGGCCTGCCTTATTCTTGTTATGTCACGAAAAACTATTACAACACCAATTCTTTCGTTTTGTACCATTATGGGAGATATACATGCCGACACATATTTTTCGTTTCCGTCATCGCTTGAAAGGACGGTGTTTTTTCTAAGACCGGTTATTTCACCGCTATGAAGAGCGGATACTAGCCAATTGTCCAAGGATTCACCTGTGCTTTTATCTATAACCTTAAAAACTTCAGTTAAGGGCTTATTTATAGCCGATTCTGCGGATCGTCCCGTTATATACTCGGCACCTTTATTCATCATTATTATTTTTTCTTTTGTATCTACGGTTATAACGCCGTCTCCTATGCTGCATAAAATAAGCTCCAGCTTTTCTTTTTCGGCTAAAAGCTTATCATATAATACGTTAAGTTTTTTACTTTTTTTATTCTTAATATGCTTATTATTATTTTTCATTTCTTTGCGTTGTCCTGTAACAGACCGAGTTTTCTCATAGCGTCTTTAAAAGTTTCAACATTGAAGGGTTTTACAACATATACTTCATGTTCGGGATTTGTAGACATATATGAAACTTCCGACTCGCTTAAAGCACTGGTTATTATTACTTTACATTGTTCCGATTCGGAAACCCCTTTTTTCATTTCATACTCCCTTATAGTCTTTAATGCTTTTAACCCGTCTATTTTAGGCATCATAATGTCAAGGCACAACAAATCGTAAGGCTTTCTAATTTCATGTGCCGTAACAAAGGCTTCTACGGTTTCAATTCCGTCGGAGGTTTCATCACATTTACCATAGGGTGTTAAAAGCTTTATTAAAAATCTTTTACTTGCATAATCGTCTTCGGCTATAAGTATATTCATATGTTACCTTTCGAAAATATTATATATATATCCTATAAACAAGGTATTATCACCTTGTTTATAGTTGTAAGTACATGTTCTTTTAAAGAAAATTGATATTCTGAAACCTTCCACCTGAAAGTGGTGTTTGTAACAATTCCCATTATTGTATCGGTAAGCTCTAAAGGTGTAAATATATCTCGGATTTCACCGGCAGCTTGTCCTTCCCGTACCATTTTTTGTACAAAATTGTTACGCTCTTTAAAGATATCAATAACCATTTTTTTTGTATGCTCGTAATGAATCAAAGTTGTATAATTTAACATGACCGATGCCAAAGCAGGATAACTTTCATAAAGTTCAACAAAGGATTTTATATATTCCAATATCTTTTCTTTATAGGATATATCACGTTTTTGCACTGTGTTGCAAATCATAGTATCGTATTGTGTGAAATATTCTATTACAGCAATCAACACTTCATCCAAGCTTTTAAAGTGCTTATATAAAAGTGATTCGGATATCCCTTGTTTTAATGCCAATCCCTTTGTTGAAAGCCCTTGCATGCCACTTTCATTTATTATATCAATGGCAGCTAAAATTATATTATCTCTTCTTGACGGAAAACCTTTAAGCATTCTTTGCTCCTTATATTACTAAATTACACCAATCTTCAGATTATTCCCCCGGATCGTATATCATTACTATTATTTTACGTTTTTTAACTGTTTTTGCTGCAAAAGAGCGAATAAACATTGGACTGTAATTGCAAAATCTGTTGACGAAAATGCAGTATTGAAGCTGACAAAACGACAGGACGTCGTTTTGAGTGGTCAGCGACAGGACGTCGCGTTGACCACGACAGCTTTAAAAATGCAGTTGAGTCGCTACAGATTTCAATTGCAGTTCAGTTTATGAGTTTTTGCGGCAAACAATTATTTTACGTTTTATAAACTCATTGTATCATATATTTAGGCTACATTTTAATACAAATTAAAATATTCTGCATTAAAAACTTTTATTACAAAACCTTTATTAACTTTTATCTTACTTTATTTCATTACAATAACTCACTTACTGTGATTCGTCGTTGAAATCAATATAGCTTGGTTTGGTATTTTCAATGTCGCGGCATAACGTATAATTAACCGATGCCGCTTTCTCATTGAAAATACCTTCACCTTCACCAATTGATTTTACAACTCCGATTCAATGTTCGTTCGTATATTGCAATAAAATAATTTATATCTGCTAAAAGCTTTATTCATATGTTCTTCTTCCCTTTCAACTTGTATATATAAGCCAAAATCTCCGCTACGGCGTTAAACAAATCAACCGGTATTTCTTTTCCTATATCCGTGGTCTTGTATAGAGCTTGTGCCACATCCCTATTTTCCACAATTGATATTTTGTTTTCTTTAGCTGTTTTCTTTATTTTTTCGGCTAATATATCTTTTCCTTTGGCCGTAACAGTGGGAGCGTTGTCTTTTTTTGAGTCGTATCTTATAGCTACGGCATAATGGGTGGGGTTGGTTATAACCACATCAGATAATGGAACTTGTGCCATCATACGCATGGAAGCCATAGTTCTTTGTATTTCTCTAACCTTTGCCTTTATCTCAGGATTTCCTTCGGTTGTCTTATACTCGTCTTTAATTTCCTGCTTACTCATTTTCAGTTTTTTCTCATGTTCAAACCATTTCATAATATAATCCACCAAAACCACCACCAATAATGCGATTATCAATTTGAAAGCCAAACCGGTAAACAGCTTTACGGTATATTCCAAAGCCATTTCAACATCGGTATCTAATGTGACATATACTGTATCGTATAAGCCTACAATAGATTGGTACCCTATAACAGATATTACAGCGGTTTTTAATAAAGATTTAATCAATTCTCTGACTCCCTGCATGGAAAAGATCCTTTTAAAACCTTTCAGCATACTGATTCTTTCAAATTTAGGCATTAGATTTTTAGGTATGAACAGTACTCCGGCCTGTATAAAGTTAGAAAAAGATGCGGCGGCCATTACAGTACTCATTATAGGAGCGCATGTTTTTAACAAGACAACCGAGGAGAGTATAAAAATTTCGGTTATAACTTCAGGTTCCGGTTTCGCATAGAACAGATTATATTCATCCGAGAAGAAAGATGTGAAAAAAAGCACCAATTGATCAAGCATACCTCTCCATAGCAAAGAAAAAGACAAAATACCCGCACTGATACCAACCCAGCTGTTCACCTCGTTGCTTTTTAGAACATTACCTTCTTTTCGGGCGTCCCGCCTTTTTTTAGGGGTTGCTTTTTCGGTCTTTTCACCGGCCATGAATCACACTCCTGTCAGGCTTATTCGCCTTGCATATTCGTAAACAGAATCGAATATGTTGTCGAAGGTCATAGTCAAAGGTGTTATAAGGTAAAACAAAGCAAAAAGACCTATGAGCACTTTAAGAGGCATCCCTATTATAAATATGTTCATTTGTGGTATGAATTTTAAGATCATTCCCATAACCGCTTCGGACAAAAGTATAATTATAATGACAGGTAAAACTAGCTTTAAAGATATTAAAAATGAAAAAGAAAAAGCACTTACAACTATATCATATAACACCGACGCATTAAAACCCGTACCTATAGGACTTGCAGAATATGAATCTGATAATATTTTAATCATATGTAAATGTCCGTTTACGCTTAAAAATACTAAAAAAGCCGCAACATTAAGTAAATTTGCAGAAACGGAAGTTTTCGCACCGTAAACCGGATCGTATACTTCGGCCATTTGAAAGCCTATGGCGGTATCTATTAATCTTCCTGCGTTTGCCAACACAGAAAAGATAATGGAACTTGCAAAGCCCATAAGCATTCCTCTTAAAGTTTCGTTTAAACATACCAATGTGAATTCAGCTAAAGATGCCGGGTATCGTAACACACTTACACGACCGGATATTATCAATATGTAGGCTAAAAATATACTTAATCCTATTTTTGTAACAGAAGGTATTTCTTTTCTTCCGAATAAGGGACATGCCAATAAAAATGCGGTTATTCTAAGCAGTACCCAAATGAATATGTCAAGATTAATATACAGGTCGTATAATTCGAAAATTCGCCTCACATCCCGTTTTGTTTTATTATGTACCTGGTTTCCACCGTCTCTTGAATTTTTCTTTCTTCTTCTTTTAAAAGCTCAGCCGTATATTCCGAGAACCTTTTTTCTTTGAGCTTATCTAACATATCGATTCTTTTTTCAGAATCGATTATCAAAGCTCTGAGTTCTTCTCTTTGTTCATTTAACCGGGCTATTTTCAAGTTGTATTGACTCATTTTTTTCTCAACCGCCGCTTTATACTGAAGATAATCGTTAAGAAAAATTACTTTCAAAGGTTTTCCCGAATCGAAAAGCTTGGTAGTCTCTTCGTTTAACGCCGCGTCAAGTCGTGCCACACCTTCTTTTGCCGATAATATTTCGACATCTAAAGCTATCAGCCTGTTCATCATTTGTCTTTTATCGTTTACTTCAAAGTTTAGCACCTGACTCAAAGAAAATACAAATTTCTTCATTTTGTTCTCCGTTATATCTTAGACATTAGTAAAGTTATATCATCATAAACCGTTTCATCGTTTGTACCTTGCCTTAAAAACGCATTTATGGCGTCTCTTTTGTCTATAGCTTTATCCGATGAAGGATTTATTCCTTTTTTATATGCACCGATGGCTATCAAATCTTTTATCTTTTCATACTCGGCCATCATGTTTCTTATGGAGCCTGCCAATTCCAAGTGTCCCTGTGTTACAATCCCGGGCATTATCCGGCTTATACTGTTTAAAACGTCTATGGCGGGGTAATGGTTAGCAGAAGCCAAGGTTCGTGATAACACCACATGCCCGTCCAATATGGCTCTTGTGTTATCGGCTACCGGCTCGTTCATTTCGTCACCTTCCACAAGTACCGTGTAAATGGCGGTTATGGAAGCCTTGTCCGAATTACCCGCTCTTTCTAAGAGCTTTGCAAGTAAAGGATATAGCGAAGGTGTGTAACCTCTTGCCACAGGCAACTCTCCGATGGCAAGACCCATATCTCTTACCGCCATGGCGTACCGGGTTAACGAGTCTATCATCAACATAACCCTTTTACCTTTGTCACGGAAAAATTCCGCTACGGTAGTAGCCAATAAAGCCGCTTTCATACGTAATACGGCCGGTGTGTCCGAAGTTGCAACAATTACAATTGATTTTTTAAGACCTGCTTCCCCTAAATCCCTATCTATAAATTCCCGGACTTCCCTTCCCCGTTCGCCTATAAGACCTATAACATTAATATCAGCCTGAGACTTTTTAGCAATCATACCCAAAAGTGTGCTTTTACCTACTCCCGAGCCTGCAAAAAGCCCTATCCTTTGACCTTCCCCCATTGTCAAAAGACCGTCTATCGCTTTTATACCGGTTTTTATCGGTTTGTTCACCGGTAAACGATCCATAGGATCCGGTGGAGTACGGTTTAAATCATAAAATTCCTCCGGGATCAAAGGACCTTTTTTGTCTATGGGACGACCTAATGCGTCCAATATTCTACCGGTCATAGCCAATGAAACCGGAGCTTTGTTTCCCCTTTCGCATTTTTCAACACGAGCTCCCGGTGAAATAAGACCTACATCATCATACGGCATAAGAATTAACCTGTTGTTTTTAAAGCCTGCAACCTCACACAAGACTTCGGCCGAGTTATCCGTGTTTACCACCCTTGTCAGATCCCCCACTCTGCACGAAGGCCCGTCGGATTCCACTATCTGGCCGGTTATTCCTGTTACGGTGCCGGTATAGGGAAGTAAATCGCATTCTTTAATGATCTTTTTGATCCTCTCTATATCGTACATGACCGTCTCCTTCATATGGGATTTTAGCATATAATCGGAAACTTTTCAAACACAATTTAACCTAATTTCACTTTATATAAATTTAAATGTATTTTACTGTAAGAACTCATAAACTCATGAACTATAATTGAAATCTGTAACAACTCAACTTGTATTTTCAACCGTCGTGGTCAATGCGACGTCCTGTCGCTGACCACTCAAAACGACGTCCTGTCGTTTTGCCGGTTTTCAATACTGCGTTATCGTTGACAGATTTTACAATTACAATTCAATGTTCATTCGTTTCTTAATAGTAAAATATTACAGTAAAATTTTTTCATGAAAATCAATGTGCATCAAGCACGTTGATTTTAGCTTGTCACTCATACTATGTATTCGTGACTTCGCTTCTATATTAACCCCTTAACATCCAATATCAAACTGATGCCTCCGTCTCCTTGAATAGTGCAGCCTGCAATTCCTTTAACTTTTTTTATGTAAGCGGGCAAAGGTTTTACCACTACTTGCCGTTCCCCTAGCAATTCGTCGGCAAACAAGCAAACCGTAGTGGAATCGTACTCTACCGCTATTAATATGCCTTGTAAAAGATCCTGTGTTTTTGTTTCCACAACAAACCTTTGGTGTAAACGTATTAAAGATCTGCAGTTTCCTCTTATCATTATCATTTCCAATCCGTCGGTATCTTGTATTATCTGTGTTTTTGAAGGTCTGAAAGATTCTTGTATTATATCCGTAGGTATAATGTATCGATTGTCTCCCACTTTTACCATCATTCCGTTTATTATGGCCAGTGTCAAAGGTAGTTTTACGGTTATTTCGGTTCCCTGACCGTAAGTACTGCTTATTGAAACCGAACCTCCCAGTTTTTCAATGTTAGCTCTTACCACATCCATCCCCACACCCCGGCCGGATATCTCGGAAACACTTTCTTTTGTGGAGAATCCGGGTAAAAGCACGAATCTGTACGCTTCTTTGTCGGCGTATTCCTCCTCGGGCTTGGTGAGCATACCCAAATCTTTGGCCTTTTTTAGTATTTTGTCTTTATCCAAACCTATTCCGTCGTCTTTTACAATGACATATACATCTCCCCCTGCATTTTTAGCTTCAAGCACAATGTTACCCGAGGCGGGTTTTCCGGCATTTATACGCTGCTTCGGATCTTCCACACCGTGGTCAACGGCATTTCTTAAAAGATGCATTAAAGGATCGGAGAGCAGCTCGATTATATTTTTATCCACTTCGGTGTTTTCCCCGATAATTTTTAAGTTTACATCTTTGCCTGTGCTTTTCGCAAGATCCCGTACCATTTTGTTCATCTTGACAAACAAGATATCAATGGGAAGCATACGTATGGACATGACCACATCCTGCAGTTCGTTAATTATTTTGTCATGCTGTCTTGAAGCTTTGGCAAAGTTGTCAAGCTTTAAGCCTTCCAGGTCTATGTTATTCTTTAACATGACTCCTGATATAACCAGCTCTCCTACCAAGTCCAATAAAGCATCAAGCTTTTTTACATCGACACTTACTGTCTTTTTTAAAACTTTAACCGATCCTGATTTGTATACGGGTTTATCGGTTTTTACAGTTTCCTCGATTATATTTAACTCATACCTATCCAAATACAGTATTTTTTCTACAACCGATCTTATATCCTCATATTTGTCAGCGGATTTAAAAGACATGTAAAAACCGTTATCCAAAACATATTGAGCACTATTTTGATCTTCAAGATCCGAAGGTTTATAGCATCCTTCTATACAGTTATTCTTCAAAGCTATCACAGCGGCGTAAGCCCTTAAATTGGCCATTTCCACATCTGGAAGGAATTTTAACAGAAGGCTGTAATGAAATACAGGTTGGCCGTTTTCCGGTTGACCGCCAGTAAAAGCACATTCCCCGTTACTGATTTCGGTTTTTACCTCACAATGTAATATACCCGATAAAATGCTTTCACATTCCGCTAATAAACCACCGGCATCTCCGTCGGCTTCACGATCCGATTCCAGTTTACAGGTTTCTTCTTTTATAAAATCCGCGGATCTTAATAACAGGTCGGTGAGTTTACCGGTTTCCGATAAGGGGTAGTCATGGTTTTTTCTAATCTCATCCAACAGGTTCTCAAGAGAATGAGAAAGCTTACTTATGGCTTCAAAACCCATCATTGCGGAAGAACCCTTTATGGTATGCATGACTCGAAAAATATCGTCCAAGTATTGTTTTAAATCACATTGCTTTTCACACTGCAGCAAAAATCCTGTCAAATCATCGGTTAGTTGACCGGTTTCTTGAATAAACATATCTAAAAACAGTTTATTGTTATCCGAAATCATTGTTTCACACCTTTCTATGTATACGACACATATATTACTAAGAGGTAGTTTTGGTATTCTTTTTACCGTTTTGCCGTAAATTCGCCAATATCTCTTCCCCGGCTTGAGGTCGTCCGAAAAGATACCCTTGTATCACATCACAATTGCTTTTTACAAGGTATCTGTATTGAGTCAATGTTTCCACTCCCTCGGCCACTACCTTTTTACCGGTCCTTTTTGCCATGTCTATAATGGAGCCGGTTAAAAGATTTTCTTCATCTTTAAAACCTATGCTATCTATGAAGGATTTGTCGATTTTGATAGTGTCTATAGGGAGTGTGGCTAAACGGTTTAAAGAAGAATACCCGGTGCCGAAATCATCAATTGCAAATTTTACACCTTTTTTTCGTAAATATTCTATGTTCACCGTTACGGTATCAACCGATTCCATCAGAGTGGATTCGGTGATTTCAAGCTCTAGAGCTTCAGGAGGCATATTATACATCTTAAGTGTATCGGTGATAACATTTATAAATCCGGGCTGCATAAGCTGCAGAACCGATATGTTTACAGATATGAACAAGCCGGGGTAACCGGATAAGTGTAATTTGGAAAGGAACTCAACAGCCATTTGTATGACACGATTACCTATAGGGATTATAAGGCCGGTCTCCTCGGCGATTTTAATGAATTTGCCCGGTGGAATGCTTATACCGGATTTGTCGGTCCAACGCAATAAAGCCTCGTATCCTAACGTCCGGTTTGTAACTGTGGACACCTGAGGCTGGTATTCAAGCCTTAATTCGTTATGTAAAAGTGCGTTTCTGAGTTTACATTGTATGTTAAGCTTTTCTGTATTTTCCTCGTTTAAATCGTCACTGTAAAAAACATATTTGTTCTTGCCGGTCTTTTTAGCTTTATTCATTGCGGTTACTGCATTTTTGTACAATGTCTCGAAATCTTCTCCGTCACCCGGACTTATGGCCGCTCCTATACTAAAGGTAACGTTGAAAGGTTCATTATCGGCCTTGTACTCGGTTTGGGTTATGGATTGTATATTTTTTATATAGTTTAAAGCTGCCGCCCGGTTTTTGCAGTTCCATAAAAGTATACAGAATTCGTCTCCTCCGGACCTGGCGATCATAGCGTCGGTACCGCTTAATTCTTTTAATCCTTCGGCCACCTGCTTTAAGACCTGATCTCCCATGGTATACCCGTAAGAACCGTTTATAAGTTTAAAATCGTCCATACCCAAAAACAGTAACGTAAGCTGTTTGTATCCTTGTTCCTTTAAGGTTTCAGCTTTGTCCTTCATACCGGATCTATTAGGAAGTCCTGTTACGGTATCGATAAATATCAACTGTTTTATAGTATCAATTTGTTTTTTTAACTCTTTTTCGGAATCGGACAGCTCATGATACACATATTGTAAACTTCTTTGTTTTTCTTCCAGTTGCTTTTCGGTCATAACTCTGTCTGTAAAATCGATTCCTAAAAGCTCTATCGTGTCATTTTCAGCCACACCGCAATGAAAGTTAAATAAAACATATACCGGATTATGATCCGTATCATAAACAGCCAGTTCGAAATCTTTTTTTATTCGTCCGGCTTTATATTCCTCCACATAAGCTAATAATTCCTTAGAATATGCCATGTCGGTCAGATCGAATATTTTTTTACCTGTGAACCGATCCATTTTAAGTTTTTGCAAAGCATATCGGTTCATACACTTTATATTGCCGTCAAAATCGAATTTGATTATCAAAATTTTGGCAGTTTCTAATATCTCTTGAGAATCGGTGCATTGTTTTTTCAACTTCTTTTCCAACCGCATCAGCCTTACAAACAACACCATCCCTAAAACATACAATAAAGCCGCACCTGAGAAAATCAACAATAACCCTGTTTTATCTTTTAAATTACCTATACCTAAAAGCATAAGTTCATCCACTTTCAATCATTTTTTTATATGCCGCAAGTCTTTTGGATTGATCATCCAAAGACAAAAGTTCCAGTCTCAAATTTTCCATTGTGGTTTCAAGAAACGAAATGTTTTCATCCTGGCATTTTACGAAGCATCTCAACGGCTCGATGGCCGAGGAAAATATCGAATCGTCGTTAAGCTCTTTTTTTAAAGCTTCCATCGTTTGAATTATGATTTGCTTTTTTTTAATCACTTCACTTAATAAAGCCAAGTCTTTTTGTTCAATAGCGATTTTTTCGGTTTTTAAACACTTTATATATTCGGCTGTCTCAAATTCAAGCCGTTCGGTTTTTTCAGACGACATTTTGATTATCTCCCGTCTTTACAGACTTCATGGCATGAAACCATGCAACTTTAAATTCCTTTATCAAATCAAGAGCTTCTTTTAAGTGTGCCGTGTTTTTTTCAATGTTACCTTCTAAAAGTTTTTGATTTATGTATTCGTATAAGAGCTTCATATTACCGCTTATCTCATAGCTCATGTCCAAGGTACATATAAGCTCGGTTACTATATCACCGGCTCTTTGTATATTGTAATTGGCCGATTGGTAATCTTTGTTATCCACAGCATTTACAGCATCGTTTATAAATTTTATGCATCCGTTATACAGCATCAAAGTAAGCTCTTCTTTTGACGACGTTATTATGCTTTGTCTTTTGTACTCGTTTGTAGCTTTTATCATATTGTTATCCATACGCCCCTCCTATTTGGATGCAAACTGTGCAGCCAACCAATCACTTTGTGAATACAGTTTACTTAATGCGGCTTCCATGGCCGAAAACTGTCTCCAATAAAATTCTTCTCTTCCTTTTAACCATGCGGCGGTTTTTATAATGCTTTTTTCAACCGCTTCAATCCTTTTATATACCGCGTTGTTGTATACGGATGTATCTCCTTTTATACCGGCTTTTTCAATTAACAAACCCTTATGATTGTTTTTGTCACGACCGGTTCGAATGTAGTCGGCGAATATATCCGATACCTTTTGTGCGAACCCTATCTGTGTTGTCCTTTGAGTTCTTTGCTCGGATGTTAAATCCACACTGTAACTTATTTCACCGGTTTTAGAAAATAACGCCGCTACCTGATCGGGGTCTTTGGATATGGCATCCTTTAATTTAAATTCATCTATTTCTATACGAAAACTTGACACATCTCTTGAAGTTTTAATACCAATGTCGTAAAAAGATAAGGACAACCCCTGTACGGGAGTGGAAAAGGAGCTTCTTAGCTTGTCTTTTAACGAAGACAGTAAACTGTCGTTTCTTAATATGCCCGATTTGGCTTTTTCTTCCCAAAGCTCTATTTCTTTTTCGCTCATGCTCTCCTTTTGTTCGTTATTCAAAGGCTTATATTCGTTGTATACTTTTTCTCCAAGCTTTTCTTCCAATGTTTCAATCATCTTATTAAAATCGTTTACAAATTCTGTTATAAGATCGAACATACCGGCCGTATCGTTTTCAACCGTAAAAGTAACCGGTTCCTGCGAGGTTGCTTTTAAAGAAAAGGTAATTCCATCCGCTGTAAAGGTATTGGTGCTTCTTATAACAGGGTTGTCGGTGTCGTCGTTAAGATAGATTACCGCATCGGTTCCGTTTTTATGTACACCCTCTTTTATACCTGTTATACCGGTTTCGCCGAAAAAATTTCCATATATGTTTTGTATTGTTACATTCGAGGACGCACCGGTTTGTTTTGAAGTGACCGATATCTTATCGGTTACACCCGAGTATTCCATAATCACACCGGCCGAAGAGGAATTAACCGTTTGTATAACCGTAGACAGTTTTGTTTCCCCGGTAAAAAAGAACTCGGTACCGTTTATTGAAAATCTAAAACCCGTACTCGGTCCGAAATTTTGATCCAAACTCGCCTGCAGGTCTGCAACATTTTGAGCTGAAGCTTTTACACCAACCCGAGAAAGTAAATCCAGCCCTTCCGATGAGTTAACCGTAAGTCTGCTGTTATCGGCCGAAAGCTTTAAAAACTTATCTTCGGTATCAACTTTAATCCTTCCCTCACCGAATTGATCGTCCAGCAAGCCTTGTAAATCCGTAAGAAAGTCCCGACGGTTCTCATAATTATTCATAACCGTTATATCACGGGTCACACCGTCCAGTGTAACTTTAAAGCCATGTCCTGCAAAATCCAAAGCTGCACTGTCAAGATCGAGATTTCCGGTTATTTGCCCTACGAGCTTTTTGTCGCCCGTAACCGATGAGGCAGTGGCAAGAGAGGTTATTTTATTTATGACATAGGTTTTGTTTTTAGCTTCGTTGCTCGCAATTATTTCAACCGATTTTGTAGAATCCGTAATCACTTTTTTGGAGGCACCAAATGTAAGCATGTTGGTCTTTTTATTTAAAATATCAAAGTACTTGCTTTTAAAACCGTTCATTTGATCGATTATTTTTCTATACTCTTCCTGCTGCCATACATAAGTTTGTTTTTGAGCGTCCAACTTATACGCTTTATGCTTTTCCGCAGACATAAGCTTAGATACCAAATCATCGGTGTCAAAACCGCTTGCCAAACCTCCGATTTTCAGGCTTGAGTTCGAGTATCCGTTTATATTAATCATTTACAGCCCTCCTTACACTTTTTGATCAATGTGTAAGCCGATATATTCCATAAGGCCTTCCATGTAGTCGATCAGCTTTTGGGGAGGGATTTGTTTTATGGTTTCGTCGGTTTCTTTGTTAATGATTTTTATAACATAACATCCGGACTTTTTATGGTATGAATATTCCAACCTGGTGTTGTCTGATGTAAATTTCTGATTGGCTTTTTCAACCGCGTTTTTTAATTGATCTTCTTTTATGTCCGAATCCAATTCTATGCCCGAGGGATCTATGGACAAGAGCTTTTCCTTGCCTTCAGATCCGACAGTTCGAATTTTATTATCATTCAACCTTTTTACATATGAAACCTTGTCAATAGAATCTATAACCATGACTTGTCCCCTTTCCGTATATATTCATATATCGGAAGGAAAGAGCAAAAATTAAGATGTGAAATAAGATTTTTTTACAGTCTCTTATTCAACAGATCTAAATCAACCGTATTGGTATCCACTATGGCTTCTTCGTTTACGGACTTGGTTTGATCTATAATTTCTTTTCTTAGAATTTTCATGTTTTCAGGTGCTTTTATGCCCAGCTTGACTTGGCCGTTTTTAACCTCTAAAACGGTTATTTCTATGTCGTCATTTAATATTACCACTGTCTGATCTTTTTTTCTTGTCACTACAAGCATGTCTAAAGCATCCTTTATTTTATGATATGTCGTACCGAGTATTTATCGTTATCGGTTATTATTTGAACACCCTTTTTGGTAACCTTGGAATAAATTACGGGACTTTTTAAATTTACCGTTATTGTATCACGTTTTACAACCGATATACAGTAGATGGCTATATCCTGATAGTCTTTTATTCCTATTTGTGATAAATCCGAATTGTTTACCTCTATATCATAATCCGGTAAAACATCGAACGGAGATATGACAATAAACCCTATTTCCGGTTTTTCAACCGATGTCATAAGCTTAAACGGGTTTTCGGTATTTAAAATATGATTAAATACAAATTGTTTCAATCCCTCAAAGCCGTATATACCGTTTTCAAAATAGATGGTCTCTTCATTTTGTATCATAAATTAATCTCCGTTATCTAAGATAATCCAATATAGTGGGCTGTATAATCCTCGCGGTGGTCGACAAAGCCGCATGATAAACCATTTCGGCGGTTTTAAAGTCAATGACCGCTTTTTCTATGTCCACACCCTCAGTTTCGGTTATAAGGGTTAAAATGCTCAATTCGTTATTGGAAAGCTTTTTATCTAAAGCTTCAAGTCTTGATGCTTTACCCCCTATCTCCGCAATCATTTTTTGTACGGAGGTTAACGCATCTTCGTTAAATTTACCGGGAACCATAAGCTTTTCCACTTGAAAATCGTCACTGTTGAGCTCGTTTATTATGTTATCCAACATACAAAACAAGTTTTCATTGCCGAAGCCTGTCACCTTTAAAGCCGAAAAGGAAGAATCGAATCCAATTCCTTCGGATACGGCCATGGTTATGGAATCTTGTAGGAAGTTGTCAAAACGTTCATCTGTCATATCGGTTAAATTTACACCGTTATATGTCACCTGACCGGTTGCGGATTTTAAAGGGGTTTCGGAAGTGTTTAATCCGCCGAATATGTATTTACCGGAATATTCTCTGTTTAATTGAGATATGATGTTTTCTTTATGGGCTTGTATAACCCTTGCCATAATCTGTCTTTCATCTTTACCGTTTGATCCGTTCATACTTTGATTGATCAATTCTTTAATATCGGCTAAAGATTCGTTTACAGCCGTAAGTCCTCCTTCGATTTCTTTAACGACACCTAACGCTT
Organism: uncultured Clostridiaceae bacterium; assembly: GCA_964547525.1. Taxonomy (GTDB): domain Bacteria; phylum Bacillota; class Clostridia; order JAAYHZ01; family JAAYHZ01; genus CAZJOD01. The sequence continues at coordinate 27,169 of CAZJOD010000008.1, read as the reverse complement.
GAGACACATTATCTTTATATCTTTCGTTTTTATCATACTTAAAGTTCAAATCACAGATTTTTATAGCATCATACGGATTTTCAGACGGGTATTGAAATGCCTTGCCGGTTGTTACCTGCATATGATGCTTCATCATTTTATTATAATTTGAAAATATGTTTGTCATAAGTTGTCGAGACATCATGTTATTTGTGGTTCTCATACTACCATCCTATCATTATATTGAAATCCTTTATCGTATAATACCCATCAGCTGCTCCATAAGCTTGTCCACCACTGTGATATACTGTGCCGCAGCCGAGTATGCATGTTGAAACTGTACCAAATTTATCATTTCTTCATCTATGGACACTTCGGATACCGACAGTCTTTGGTTTTGTATATATTCGGTCAAAACCTTTTGGCTTGACAATCGGTTGGCGTTAAATCCGGTTGTTATCGCCAGATCGGATACGGTCTTTTGATAATATGCACGTATACCTCCGGTTACCGCTCCGTCTATCGTTATGTCTTTTGAATTTATAACATCGAAAAAGCTTTTTGCATTTTTGTTATTGCCGAAATCATAACCTTCAACCACTTCCTTATCGGATAAAGCTATATTGTAACCGCTTTTGGTAAGAGCGTCGGACACCCGCATTGTCGCCGCGGTAATCATATCGGGATGGAAAAAATCCACTCCCGTTACTGAAGGGTTATCGTTGAAAGGAAGCGTGTATCCTTTTTTGTTGGCTTCGTTGAAAGATTGCACTATGGTTTTGGCCAATGTGTCCAACCTGTCCAAAAAATACGGTATACCTTTGTTATCGGCGGTTATACCGTCTCGAACATCCAACAATCCTTTCAATGTACCACTTTTTACAGCCACCTGATTTCCGCCCTTTTCCCAGAACACTCCGTATAAGCTCTCACCGGAATACGAGCATACCGATACGGGTTTTACTACGACTTCGTTTACTTCAAAACCGTCCACAAGAGCGGTTCCTCCGACACTTATCCGTATTTTTCCGTCCTGGTATTCAGAAACGGTAATATTTACCGATTCGCTTAATTGATCGATGAGCAAATCCCTTTCGTCTCTTAAATCGTTAGCCGTTTTGCCGGAGCCTTCGAAATAGTGTATACGATCGTTTAACTGAGCGATTTTTCTTGCCACATCGTTTATCCGGTCTGTTATTAAGGTGACGTTTCTATTGGTCTCTTGCCGGAAGCGTATGGCTTCTCCTGCGATATTATTTATTGTGTCTGTAAGTTTAACCGCACTTTGAACGGCCACTTCCCTGTATATACCCTCATGAGGGTTATTATTCAAATCGTCGAAGGAATTGAAGAACTCCGATAGAGCGGCACTTATCCCATATGCCGACGGTTCTGCGAAAACACCTTCCATGTGCTTTAGAGAGTAGTTTTTAATATCCAATTCGTTAAGAAGTGATGTCTCGTTCCTGTACTGTATATCAAGATATTTGTCGGTCAGCCGCGAAATCTGCGTTACCTGTACTCCACCGCCGGACATAGCCTTTTGATCGGATAAAGCTGAGTCTTTACCGGACGGTGCTACCGCCGATAAAACCACCCGTTGTCTTTTATATCCGGGTGTATTGGCGTTGGCTATGTTGTGACCTGTGACCTCCAGCGCTTTTTGTGCCGAGTACAAAGCGGTCTTGGCTATTTGTAAAGAATAAAACATTTATTTACTCCTTAAACGAAATCGTCAATAACGGATTTATTTTCATGCCCGTCTTTTTCAATTAGTTTTAATGTAAATTCAATTCGATCCAACCTGCTTTTTAAAAGCAGCCTGTTTGTCGCATTGGTTTTTGTCAAATCCTCCATGGAATTTAACAGTCGTTCTTTGGCTTTGTTAAGTCTGTCCAAACTGTCTTTGTCTATGGTTCCTTTCAGGTCGGATATATTAAAATCATCCGATGCAACACCTAAATTGCTTTTTAAGTGCTGAAACATTCCGGTGATTTTTTTCTCACTGCCGGAATAGCGCATTAACACTGCGGCTTGTAATTTTACCAAGGCGTCTAAATTTTTTACACTGCCTTCCCGTATGGCATTTCTTATATCCGATGTAAGATCTTTTAATTTATCGGTTACATCGGCGTGATTGTTTAATAAACTGATTAATTGATCGGTTTGATTGTTTATCATGTATTACCTGCCTATGGACGTTAAAATTCGTCTTTGTTTTTAACCTTGTTTATGATTATATCCGCTAACTCCTTAGAGCTTACTTTATATACACCTCTTGCCACTTGATCTTTTAAATCTTCTATTTTTTGTAATCTTTTAGGGTCGTTTGTTTCTTTTAACGCTTTGACCGCCTTTTCATATACTGCGTAATCTTCGGATATTTCCAGCTTATCACGGTTATTTGAGACAGGCTTTTGCTCGGTTACGGGTTTTTTCATTTGTTCATATTTATTTACTGCGTTTAACCTGTTTATATTATCTATCTTCATTTACTAAAACTCCTTTTTTACTTTCTCAGTTTATTTGCCATGGAGTCCAACTCATCGGTTACGGATATGATTTTAGCGTTCATCTGAAACATTCTTTGGTGCTTTATAAGCTCGGTCATTTCTAAAATCAAATCCACATTGGACATTTCAAGCCGGCCTTGATGTATAACAATATCGGCCACAGTCGCTTCACCGGAGCTGTCTGTGGGGTTAAAAAGCCCTTTTTCTATTATTAACAAACCCTCCGGGTTGTCGAACAACACACCGTTTACTCTTGATATAACCGTACCGTCGGCTGTAACCGTTCCGTTTTCCCTGATTAATATCTCTTTTACACCTGAAGGTAGTGTGATTATGTTCATATTTCTGTCTACCAAAAAGTTACCGTGTCCGTCACTTATACTTAAACGGTTTTGCCGGTGTTCCAAGAAAAAGGATCCCCCACGGGTATACGAGACGTTTCCCCCGGCGTCGATTAATGTAAGAAAACCTTCCCCGTTTACAGCCAGATCCAATTCCCTCCCCGTTTGGGTCAAAGCACCTTGGCTCATATCTTTTCGTACTTGCCCGATGTGTGAACCGTTTCCTATATTATATACCGGATCGTCATCGGCCGGGTATTCTTTTTCAAAGGCCGATTGCAGCGCTTCTTTGAAAACCGGAGTACTTTTTTTAAAGCCTACAGTGTTTGCATTGGCTATGTTATGAGCCGTAACATCGATTCCGTATTGTATGTACTTAACAGCCGTTTTAGCCGTGTAAAAACCTTGTATCATATATTTAAACCTTTCCCAAATCGTTAACCGCCAGACCGTAAATCTGATCGGCCATTTGAAAAGCCCTTTGAACCGCTTCATACTTTCTTAACACATCGGATAGGGTGACAGTCTCTTCGGAAAGATCGGAGTTAGACGCTTCTAAAGAGCCTTGTACAAACAACACATCAGGATTTAAAATTATATTCTCATCTCCTGCGGTATGTATAAAGGTACCGTTTCCTGTTTTTGTCAAGCTTTTCGGATCGGCGAAATTTATAACATTAATTCTTTCCACCAATCTTCCGTTTACAGCTACATTACCTGATCGGTCTATTACATATTCGGATTTTCCGACTTGTATAAAACCGTTTCGGCCTGTTATCCTGCCTTTACCGGTTACGGCTAAAAAGCCTTGTTCGTCAACAGACAACGAATCCCCTCTACCGTATACCGGACCGTTTTGCCCTTCGAATACTAAAAATCCTTCCCCGTGTAATGCCAAATCGTTATATTTTCCCGTTTCTTCGAGGATTCCTTGTTTAAAATCGGTTACCGTACTCATTATGTATACACCGGGTTTGAACATATTCTCTCCCGAGTTCAATCTGACTTCGGCAGGTGATATGTTTTTACTCATCTCATCCGATAGTATTCCGTTAAAGGATTGACCTATAACCGTATCCTTTTTAAACCCGTATGTTCCCAAATTGGATATATTGTTTGCCGAAACATTTAATTTTTGCTGTAGGTATAAAAGTGAACTTCCCAAGCTTACAAATCCTCTTTCCAATATATGCCTCCAACCTTTATTTTAGTGTTGTCACCAATTACATTATATATATCGGTAAGATTTTTATTTCCTTTATACCCGTACGCCTTTTTCCATAAAACTACGCAGTTTATTCAAAGCTTTTTTCATAATCTGACACACACGACCTTCCGAAATGTCCAAAATGTAAGCTATATCTTTAAGCTTTAGTTCTTCTTTATAGTATAAAGCCAACACCTTTTGTTCTCTGTCGTCTAGAGCATCTATGGCGTTTTTTAATATTTCCCTTGTTTCTTTTTCCACTATTTGTACATCCGGCTCCGGCAGGTCCGATTGTATTGTTTCACTTAGCTTTAAGTTTTCACCTATTTCCTGTTCGAAGGACAAAGTTTCGGCACAGGCCGCACCCACCAACGCTTCTCTTACTTTACAGCCCGGTAATCCCGTTTCGGCCGCAAGCTCCTCTTCACCGGGGTCGTAATGATTTCTTTCGTAAAATTGTTCTCTTGCAAGTTCTATTCGTTTTTGAGTTTCTCTGACCCCTCGAGATAAAGGATCTTGCTTTCTCATATAATCTTTTACCGTTCCTTTGATCCTTATGGATGCGTAGGTTTCAAAAGACACATTCTTTTTCAAATCAAACTTGTCCACCGCATCTATAAGGCCTAACACACCAATACTGTTAAAGTCTTCGGTCATATTATACATTCCGGTAACTTTAACAATTGAATATACAACCTTCTCTACAACCCCCAAATAGTGCGTTATTATCTCGTTTCTTATCTCTATGTCTTTGTTTTCACTGTATACGGCCCACAATTGTTCAACAGTCATATTCTTTATCTCCTATACTGTGACATGTCCTAATATTTTGAGTTCGTATCCGTTATCAATTTCCGCAGTGGATAGTACGTCAATATCCATACCGCTTTGTTTTAAAAGTCTTTTTACATACAGTCTGATTCCGGCTCCGGTCAAAACCACCGGCCGGTGTCCTTTAGATGCGGACACCTTGTACATTTCAAGCAGATCTTCTACAAATTTTCTTGTCATATCCGGACTCATGGAATCCGAACCTTTGTTAACCGCTTCATAAATCTTTCGTTCGGCGTCCGGTGACACATAAATTACTTCCAGCCTGTCACCGGCTATATGTTTTTCGGTTATTTCACGTTTCATTCTACGTCTTACCACTTCTGTAAGCTCATCTGTGTCACTTACGGTACCGGCGTAATCTCCCAAAACCTCTATTATACCGGGCAGGTCCTTTATTTTAACCCCTTCCTCCAGCAAATTGCATAAAACCTTCTGCAGTGTGCCTAACGATACCATGTTAGGTATCACATCATCGGTTAAAGCCGGATATTTAGTTCTTAAAGCTTCTACCAAGGTTTTTACTTCCTGCCTTCCTAAAAGCTCGTGACTGTGGTTTTTTATAACTTCGGCAAGGTGTGTGGAAACCACCGACACCGGATCGATAACGGTATATCCGTTCATGGTCGCCGTATCCGCATCCTCGGGTTTTATCCAAAGAGCCGGCATACCGAAAGCTGGTTCTACGGTCTCAATACCTTCTATTTCATCGGATACCACATCCGATCCCATGGCCAGGTAATAGTCGGTTAAAAGTTCCCCACCACCTGCGACATATCCCTTTATTTTTATAACATACCCGTTAGGAGGCAGTGCGGGATTGTCTTTTACTCTTACCCTGGGAACTATTATTCCCATGTCCACTGCACATTGTCTTCTCAGCATAACCACCTTGTCTAAAAATGAACCGCCTTGATTTTTATCGGCTATGGGTATAAGGTTGTAACCGAATTCCACCGTAACGGGATCGGTGAAAATATAGTCGGAAATATCGTGTTCTTCATCCGGCGAAGCTTTTTCAACAGGCTCATCCGGCACATCGACGGATTTTAAGTTTTCATTGTAAATACGGTACCCTGTAAACAATAAAAATGAGCTTATTATAATCAAAGGTAGCTTGGGAAGACCCGGAATCAAAGTTAAAAATAAAAGCGTACCTCCGGCTATGAACATAACCATATGTAAGGAAAATATTTGCCCTACTATTACGGAGTTTAGATTTCCCTTGGCAGCCGATCTGGTTGCGATTATACCTGCGGAGGTGGATATCAATAAAGCCGGAATCTGAGATACAAGACCGTCTCCTACGGTGGCCAAAGTGTATATTTCCAATACGGTTTTAAAATCCATATTGGATTCCACCACACCCATAACAATACCGCCTATTAAATTAATAAAGGTTATTATGATGCCGGCTATTGCGTCGCCCTTTACGAATTTACTCGCACCGTCCATGGAACCGTAAAAGTCGGCTTGGGTTTGTATGTCTTCTCTTCTTTTTTTGGCTTGTGTATCATCTATCAATCCTGCGTTCAAGTCGGCGTCAATGGCCATCTGTTTTCCCGGCATGGCGTCTAATGTAAACCTTGCGGCCACTTCGGCGACTCTTTCGGCACCTTTTGTAATAACTATAAATTGTATTACAATTATAATTATGAAAATTATAAGTCCTACTATGGGACTTCCGCCTATAACAAATGAACCGAATGTTTTTATGACGTCTCCGGCGTCGCCTTGCCGGCCTAAAATCATTCGGGTGGAGGATATGTTAAGTGCCAGTCGGAAAATGGTGGTCATCAAAAGCATGGATGGAAAAGATGAAAATTCCAAAGGCTCTTTTACATATAAACAGGTTAATAATATAAGAAGCGACAAAGATATGTTTAATATTAATAACAAATCCAAAAAGAATGTGTTAAGCGGAACGACTATTATAATTATAACGCCGATTAAACATACCGCAACAAGACTGTCCTTATATCCTTTTATGTTAAAAACCTCCTTTTATACTAACATATTTCATGATAATTTTACTGCAGTAGAATCATAAAATCATTCTTAATATATTTTCAAAAAGCTCCGAGGCGTACTCGCTGACCTGGGTGACCATCCAGGATGCTAACACAGTCAACGCCGTAAACACACCTATTATTTTAGGTATTAAAGTCATGGTCTGTTCGTTTATTTGTGTGGTTGCCTGAAACACCGCTATAACCAGACCTGTGGTCAAAGCTATGGCCAATATGGGACCCGATACGGTTATCACGGTCATAACGGCATCCTTTAAAATTACAGTCACATCGTTAAAATCCATATACCCTCCTATACAAAACCTGCAATTAAGGTTTTAATCAATAAAGTCCAACCGTCTATCATAACGAACAATAATATTTTAAAAGGCAGCGATATCATGGCCGGCGGCAGCATCATCATTCCCATGGCCATCAGAATGCTCGATACTATCATATCTATTACAATAAAGGGTATGTATATCATAAAACCCATTATCATGGCCTTTTTTAGTTCACTCGTTATAAATGACGTTATCAATACCGCCATGGGTATTTCGTCTAAGCCTGCGGGTTTATCGGTTACCCCGTACATGTTAAGAAAAAAATTCAAGTTTTCAGGTTCTGTGGAAGCCTGATCGAATAAAAATTTTCTTAATGGAACAGATGCGATCTCCAAAGCTTCCACCGTTTCCATTTCACCTGTCATATACGGATCATAAGCCTTATCTTTTATTTCGCTTATAACCGGCGACATTATAAAAAAGCTTAAAATCAAAGCTATACCTATAAGGACCTGGTTCGGAGGTGATTGCTGCGTTCCCATAGCCGACCTTACGAAAGATAATACTATTATGATCCTGGTAAAGGACGTTACAGTCATAATCAAAGCCGGCACAACGGTTAAAATTGTTAATGTCACAAGTATCCGGACTATTTCCGATGTTTGGCCGAAAGATAAAGCGTCGGTGGATACCAGGTCACCCGGCTCCGCATAAACCGATTTTGACAAAACTATAAACAACAAGGCCGTTAAAACCGTTTTAACGTTCTTTTTTTTGTAAGCTTTTAATAATATCCGAAAAAGTTGTTTTATCTTCATCTGTTACCGTTTCCACAAACGTTCCCTTCTGTAATTTGTCAATCACCGTAATACCGCTTTGAGTCACCGCCAAAACATAGCTTGTATCACCGATTTGTACTATTTCCAATCTTTTATCAGCCGATAAAATCAACCGATCCACCGATTTCATGTGTTTACTTTTATATGATCCGTATCTTTTGGATGCACCCGTTTTTTTAAGTAAATACATCACCGCCCATAAAACAATCGAAAACAGCAGTAATCCTAAAAACGCGTTTAAAAAATAATTGTCCAATCGACATCCTCCGTTCGGGTCAAATATGATTTTTAACGGCCTTTACCACCCTGTCTTCCTGGAATGGTTTCACTATGAAATCTTTCGCTCCGTATTGAAGCGCTTCTAAAACCATTTGCTGCTGTCCCATTGCGGTACACATTAAAACCACCGCATCTTTGTCATAATCCAAAATCTTTTTCAAAGCTTCTATTCCGTTCATATCCGGCATGGTTATATCCATTGTTACTACAGCCGGTTGAAGCTCTTTGTACAATTTTACCGCATCCGCTCCATTTGAGGCCTCTCCTGCGATTTCAAATCCGTTTTTATTGAGAATTCCTTTTATCATCATTCTCATAAAAGCCGCATCATCTACTATCAAAACACCCTTTTTCATTTCATCCTCCGTCATTCTTCCAATATCTCGGTAATTCTTACTCCGTATGAATCGTCCACCACAACAACTTCACCTTTTGCTATGTATCGTCCGTTTAATATTATATCGACATCGTCACCGGCCGACCGGTCCAGTTCTATGACGCTGCCCGTTCCCAACTCCAAAACCTCTTTTACGGTTTTCACCGTTTTTCCTATCTCCACCTTTATCTCCAAAGGAACATCTTTTAATAGTTCCAAAGGCCGAGGTTTACCGGCCGCTTTTTTCTCATCCAGTTCTTCGTAATTTATACGGCTTACGTTAACTTGTTTTTTTGCCGCCAACTTCGGTTTTGGTACACTTTTTTCAGGTTCGATGTCAAATTCGATTTCTTCTGTTTTTAACGACATGGATATAAGCTTTTTTGTAAAATCCAAAGGCATCAAAAGCATAAAATCGGTATCGTTTATACTTTCTATCTCCATTCGGAACATTACCACCACCAGCATATTACCGCCAATGGGAAGATCGTTTCCAAAATCGGTTTTAAAAGTTTTAGGAGGTGATATGTCTATTCTCATATTGAGCATTTCCGATAAAGCGGTGGAAGATGAGCCTATCATCTGGTTCATTACCTCACCGATGGCACTTATGTGCAATTCGTCTATTTCGCCTTGTATACCGGTACCGTCTCCTCCCATTAAAAGATCGGTTATTATCTTTACATCCTCTTCTTTCATTATCAACAAATTTTTACCCTTGAGTCCGTGTATATATTCTATCTCCATTACTATATTGGGTTGAGGATATTCCAAGTACAATTGCTCTAAGCTTTTGACCGAAACTCGAGGCGTAGTTATGATGACCGGCTTATTTAAAAGCTTTGACAAGGTGGTGGCCGAAGTCCCCATACTTATGTTACCGATTTCACCTATGGTATCCATTTCCATCGCCGTTAAAGAAGCATTGGCAGTTTTTCGACGTGTATTTATTTCGGTTCGATTTACAAGCTCGTCAATTTGGGCTTGTGTCATTGTTTCCATCAATAATCTCCTTCTCATCATTTATTTGTTGTATTTTTACGGCGTAGTTTCCATTTTTTACACCTATGATTCCATTGTATTTTTCCTTGTTTCCCATGTACATGTCCACTCCTTTCGTAATCGGACCGTCCAGTCTGATCACGTCTCCGACTTTTAAGGATGCGGCTTGTTCAAAGCTTATTTTGGTATGCCCTAACACACCTTTTATTTCGATCTTCAAACCGTTAACCTTGTTTTGCATATATTCTTTAAGGGAGATGTTTTTCTTAATGCTGCCCACCGATATGTTTTTACGGGAAAGCTTTTTAATTACCGGTTCCATTAAAACATAGGGAATACATATATTCATATATCCTTCGGTTTTACCGATTTGAAGGGTTAAAGATATAATTACGGTTATTTCATTGGGAGAATATATGTTATCGTATTGTCCCCCTACGACTATGTCGCTCCCGTAAGCCTTCTCGGAAACCTGCGACCAGCTTTCGTTAAGCGCCGGGATTATCTGCTTTATAACTCTTTTCATAAGCTGGTATTCCATATCGGAAAATGTGTTGCTGCCTCCCGGTACATCACCTTTTCCTCCTAATATACGATCCAATATTATATTTGCGATTACGTTGGAAAACTCCAAAAAGGCCGTTCCGGATAAAAAAGGAACGGTACATAACAACACATTGGAGGGAAGTGAATTAATATATTCAAAGTATGTCTGCTCTTCGGTGAATTGCACACCGGCGTTACAGTAGGTTCTTAGTATGGAAGATAAAGACGGGGTTAAAAGTCTTGCGAACATACCGTGCATTTCAAGCAACGTCTTATTTTGTTCATATGACAGCTTTTTGGGTTTTTTAAAATCATAAACTCTGACCGACGAAGTTTTTTTATCAATGCTTTTAAGATCCAGTTCCCCTTTACCCAATGAACTTATAAGCCGGTCTATTTCATTTTGACTTAATACATCTTTCAAAGAAATATCCTCCTACTGTATTACAAGTTCTGTGACATATACATTGATATTACTTTCAAGCCCCAGCTCACGGCGTAATTTTTCTTTTATGCCGTCTTTTAGTAAGTCCTGTGCGTTATGAAGTGCGAATGTCGCTTCGTCCATGTCACGTATTACATTTAGCACCAGATCGGTTACCATAGGTTCGTTTTTCTTAAGTTCGGCAAAATCCCGCATAAGTCCCACTTCCACGGCATAATTGAACCTTACGTATTTTTTGCCGCCTTTGACATTGGCCACCACGGATTTTTCCGGAGTATACATGTAAACCTCCACGAATTCGCTTTCTTCAGCCTTTTTATCCGAACCTTTTATATCGGTAAGAACAATAAGGGCCGCCGATGCCAAAATTGTAAATGACGACATAAACATAATCAATATTATCAAGACAACGGTTTTTTTCATGACTCCCCCCCTTTATTTTGTAAAACACCTAAAAACCCGTAATCAATGTCACCGGGTTTTTCTACCTTAATATCCTTTACCAGAACAATATCGGTTCTTCTGTTTTTAGCCTTACCTTCTTCGGTTGTGTTGTCACCTATGGGGTTATACTCCCCGTAACCTAAAGGAACCAATTTTTGAGGTACCAAATTCATATGATTTTTTAAAAAATATAAAACGGACAAAGACCTGGCTAAGGACAATTCAAAATTGTCCTTGTAAGACAGATTGTTAATAGGTACATTATCGGTGTTTCCTTCTATGACTATTTTGTTTATGACGCTGTCGAAGTCAACAATTATATTTGTAAGATCAAATAGAAGCTTTTCGTTTTCGTTTGTGATCTGAGCCTTTCCTGTATCAAAAAGCAGATGATTCGAAAGACGTATTCGGATTTGATATTCGTTCATTGTAACATATATACCCTGTTCTTCTCCGCCGGAGTATTCCAAGAGTGTATGGTACAATCTTTCGAATTCCACATCCGACGGGTCTTTTATATTAACTTCGGCGTTTTCCATGTCATCGTCCGGTTGGCCTTGCTCGTTTTCCCCTTCCGAATCGTCCGAGGGGGCTTTTGAATCGGTATTATCGGAAGATTCAATCGGTGCGACCGTTTCCTTTTTTATTTGTCCGTCGTCTATTCCAATTATGTCGGTTAAGTCTCCTATTATATCGCCTCTGCCTTCATCAATGGCTATCAACTCTTTCCCGGTAAAGCTTCTGACCAAATCCCTCCATTTTACAGAATCTATCTCTGAAAAAGAAAACAACAGTACAAAAAAAGTAAGCAGTAACGTTACCAGATCACTGTATGTAGTAAGCCAGTCTCCTTCGTTTTTTTGTCTGTTTACAGGTTTTCTTATCAACTTTACCTTTCTATCCTTTCTTTTTGGCCTATAAATGTCTTTAATTTTTCTCTTATCATATGGTGGGAATCGCCCTCTATAACCGATATTATCCCTTCTATGACAATGCTTTTGTAAACCGTTTCCCTGTCGCTATAAAACTTTAGCTTGTCGGCCATGGGTATGAATACACCGTTTGCCAAAAGCACTCCGTAAAAGGTGGTAATTAACGCCACACTCATGGAAGGTCCCAAACTTGCGGTATCCTCTAAATTTTTAAGCATAATTATCAATCCTATTAAAGTTCCTATCATACCGAATGCCGGTGCGTATTTGCCTAAATTTCTTAAAACGTTTTCACCCTCCAAGTGCCTGTCCTGCATATTTTCAATCTCAAGGGTAAGAATTTTTTTTATCATTTCGGGGTTTGTTCCGTCTATAAGGAGCATTATTCCTTTTTTTAAAAACTCGTCCTCCACATCCTCCAAAGAATTCTCCAAAGCTAAAAGTCCTTCTTTTCTTGCTATGTAGGATATCTCTTCGAATTTTTCAATTGTTTGTAATACATCAAAATTCTCTCCTTTAAAGGCTTTTTTCACGATACCGAAAACTTCTTTTAGCTTTTTAAAAGGGTAGCTTACCACAAGCGCTCCGAAGGAGCCTCCCAAAACAATAAGGACCGACGAGAAATCAATAAATTCACTGAGCTTACCTTTTGTAAATATGGATATGCCAATTAACAAAAAAACCGATATAATACCCGATATTGTCGCCATATCCATACACTACATCTCCTCCGAACAGTTTTTAAAAGCAATTTTTTGCTTGTACTCTATAACCTTTGAAACTATATCTTCGGCACTTTCACAGACCACATACTTATTGCCGTGAACAGTTTTAATAACGGTGTGAGGAACTTGTTCCACCGATTCGATTATGTCACTATTTATTATGATTTCCCGCCGGTCCATTCTTGTAAGCTTAATCAAAACATTCCCCTTTTAAATTTATCAGTATCTTTTTTACCCTATAGAGTTTACTTTGCTGCAAATATTGTAAATGCAATAGAATCACATTTATATTTAAATTAATTATCGTTTCAGATTCACCAACTCTTGTAATATTTCATCGGCTGTGGTCAATATCTTAGAGTTTGCTTGAAAACCTCTTTGTGCTACAATCATTTCGGTAAATTCTTTGGATAGGTCCACATTGGACATCTCCAAAGCATTGGATGCGATTATTCCTTTGCCTGCACCTCCTGCCATTCCTATAACCGCGTCCCCGGAATTCCAGGTAACTCCGAATAAGCTGTTACCCACTTTTTCCAAGCCGGACGGATTTGTAAATGTAGCCAATGCAATGGTTCCTATGTGATCGGATCTTCCGTTTGTAAATTTACCCATGACTTTGCCTTCTCTGTCGATACCGATACTGTCTAAGGTTCCGGGTTCATACCCGTTTTGTATTCCGAATAAACCTACCTCATTGGAAAACTGAGTAAATTTGTTTTGGTCGAACACCAAATCGGCGGGCGTGATATTTATATTTGCAGCTCCCGTTGTAAATGAAATACTCAAACCCGGTATGTTTTTGCTATGAATTCGTCCTTCATTATCAAATATTATGCTGCCGCCTTCGGCTCCTTGCAATATATTCATTCCGGGTTCTAAAGAGGATACACTGTAAGAGAATGTACCGGGTGCGCTCTTTTTAAATTTAAATAAGAGTGTATGTGAATCGCCCAAAGAATCGTATATTGTCATGTTATATTCCACTACATTTTTTTCAGGTTCTCCGGTTACAGGGTTAGCCGGTTCATAGGGCTCAATCCTGCTGTCCAGATTACCTTCAAATACTATTTTGTCGGTGGCTTTAGCGGGAATAAACAGATTGCTTAAATTAATGGGCTCCAACGGTCTTCCCGCATGTACCTCTTCTCCGGGTCTTTTGTTCCAGCCTAAAACTTTTTCTCCACCGGATGCAACCAGGTTCCCGTGGGTGTCCACCGTAAAATTACCCGCTCTTGTATATTTATAACCGATTCCGTCGCTTACCACAAAATATCCGGCTCCTTCAATGGCCAGATCATACGGGTTTCCGGTAGGTTGAATGCTTCCTCTGGTATGTATGGTTGTGATACCGCCTATACCAGTTCCTAAACCTACCTGTGAAGGGCTTACCCCTCCTAACCCGCCTTCGGCCGGGGCTTGTGCGCCGGCTAAAGTCCGGCTGAACACTTCTTTGAAAGATATGACCGATTGCTTATAAGCTACGGTGTTTACGTTTGCTATATTATTACCTATAACATCAAGCTTTGTTTGATGAACCTTTAATCCGGATACTCCGGCGTACATAGAACTTAACATATGATCTCCTTTCTTAACCGTGACAAACCCGGCAGTCGGTCGGGTTCGATAGCTTCCAAAATAAAGGTCCGGCTATATGCTCACGGCTCCGTCCACATTTGTGAACACTTTGTCTTTCATACTTTCTTTATCAACCGCGGTAACCACGGTTCTGGTCTTAACATTAACTATGAATACCAAATCGTCGGATATAAGGAGGGAGTTTTTTATCCCCTTCGCATCGGCTAAATCTATGGCATCGGATATTTTATCAAGCATTTTGTCGGTTAAATTCACATTTCTTTCGGCAATTCTTTGACTTGCATGCTTTGAAAAAACGACACCGGGTTTTAGTTTGTTATTTAACAATTCATTAAATCCCGTATTGATACCGGGTTTTTTCAAGGTGTCTTTTTTATCCGGTCCGTTGATACCGGTGACATTTCCTATACCGTTAATTTTCATAGATCACTCCCGTTACATCCTCGGCTTTAATACTATATTCACCGATATGTAAATATACGTTTTTACCCGATAACGATACTGCATCCACCTTCCCTTGCACCGATAAATCTCCGTACGGAGCTATGACAAACTTTCCTACATAGTTTAATGCATTCATTTTGTCAAACCCGGTGCTTAGGTTTCTTATTTCCTCTAACATCGAAAACTGTGCCACTTGTGCGATAAAATCCTTGTCTTCAAGGGGTGACAAGGGATCTTGATTTTTTAGTTGTGCCACAAGTATCTTTAAAAACGCATCCTTGTCCAATTCGTTGCCCTTTTTGTTGATATATGAACTTGATTCGGGGTTTACTTGTGAAACATTCATTTTGAACCTCCTATTTAATACTTAAAAATTTTGGTTACTTGTTCTTTAAAAATTTCGGCGTGTCGAACGCCTCAATTTTTGGCTCGTTACTCGCAGCTAGTGCTCGTTCCATCGCCTATTTTTATATATAAACCGAAAGCGTCGAACCGTTTGAAACATTACGGATTTTTGCAGGTCCGGTTTTTTCAATTTCTTTGGCCTGCTCCGGTACATATAAAACGTTTTGCTTTCTATCACCGTTATCCCCACGGAAACCGCCGTTTCCTCCGGAGTCGGTGTCAAATCTTCCGTATCCATGTCCGTGCTCTTGTAGCGGCTCCACCGTAAACCTTTCAAGTCTTCCGGCTTTGTCGGTCAATATGGCTGTAATTTCACTTACAGACTCTTTTAACAGCTTTCCCACTTCTTGCTTTTGGGTGTATATGGCTGCAATACAGCCCTTTTCAGTTTTTTCAACCCGAATTACGATGCTTCCTAAATTCTCAGGCTTTAATCTGACAACCACAGTATCCTTTAATCCTGTTGTGAAGGATAACCGTTCACTCGCCATGCTTACCTGTTCTATGATTGATATTTTATTCAAAGGCGTTTTTTGGTTATTCACTTCAAATACCGATTTATCTTCCATTAAAGCCGGTGGTTTGTTTCCAACATCCGACATATTTGTTTCGGATGTTTTTATCCTTGTAACGATATACTTTGCATCGGGCAAACGTGATTTTGGTATGCTTTCCGACGAACCTAAAGCTTCTTTTTGGTCGATGAACATTGTTTTATCGGTTATATCAGGTGTTTCTAAATTGTTCATGTCGAAATGTTCCGTTTTGCCGATATTTTGATCTTTAATATTTACGTCGGTTTTACGTTCTGCAAGAGCTGCGACTTGTACCGGGGTTTTACTTGTAAGTATAAAGGTGTCTTTGTTTTTCTCCTTTAATAAGCCGTAAGATTCTGCAAAATGAAGCTTTTCAGGTCTTTCGTAATTAGGTTCCGGAAGTTTTAGACTTGTAAAATCGGTTTTTTCAGGTGCATCAAAGAATTCTTCCCGTATAATCTTTTCCGATATAAGCTTTGGTGACGACACAGACGATACTTTTACATCATTTTCGATTAAGAGATCATCGGTAATTACCGGAACAAACGGTAGAACCCCTTGATATATATGTACCGTAGATTCTTCGGTTAAACCACTGTTTTTAACACTTTGCCTTTCAGTTTCTTCATGCATACGGGTATATACAGGTTTGTTATCAAAAAACATGAAGCCTTCCGGTTTACTTGTCTTTTCACCCTTAGTACTTGAGCCCGTCGTATCGTATTCCATTGATATCTCCTCCAGTATTTTTTCGAAGTCAATATCCGTAAAGCTTTTTTCCGGGTTTTTACCTTTTTGAACCGGATTGTTTTGAACTTTGTCACATAGCAATAAATCTTCTATTTTTTTCACCTCCTTCCCATGTTTACATATGCGGGTATTTTTTTATTCGGTTATTTCGGCATTGTTGTTGTCCGCACTGTTTTTCACTCTTTTTACAGTCATCAAAGCCGCATATTCGTCTTTCATCTGCCCTAAAACCGCGGCACTTTCAGTTTCTTTCATACTAAACAATATCAACACAGCCAAATCGTCATCTTTCATGGAAGTTAAAATCTCCGCCGCTCTTTTCGGGTCCATCTTTGCATACACTTTGCTTAACTCGGTTATGTTTTGAGCCGTTCCAAAGAGCTCCCTTTCCTTCGCAGTTACCGTTTCAAGCTTTGCTTCCCATTGTTTTTCCATATCCGACATATTTTTTGTTCGTATATCCAGTTCTTCCTTTTCCCGTTCCAATGTTAGCTTCATCTGCCGGAGACTATCGGCCTCGTCCTGTATGTTTTGTCTTTCTTCATTAAAAGCTTGGGTTACCATTCCGTTATACTTTTCCTCAATCTCCAATGTGATCTCGTTAATTTTGTCGGTTAAAAGAGCTTGTATCATCCTTTGTTTTAAAAACGTTTTAATCTCCAATGTATCGGTAATTAAAAAAATCGAAAATGCCAGCACAAAACCTATCATGGTAAACCCCACCAATATTACGGCATTTAGAGGATCTTTAGCCGGTTCTTTTTTTTCGTCTTTTTTAACATTGCCCTTTTGCATTTTGTCACCGATTCCTTATATCCGCCAATAAAGCTTTCATACGTTTTAACTGAGCTTGTACACCCGCATTTATATTCCCTCGACCGGTCTGAACGAACAAGTCGGTCTTTTTCATATTGTTTAATTTTATAAACTCTATATCGGCATCTTTTTCATCTTTTTTATCGGTAAAACTTTTTATTATGTTTTCATTTGACGCACCGGTGTAAATTTTCTCGCTTTTGTCATGTATGTATTGATCAATTACTTTATTGAAAATGCCTTCCATCACATTATCATTGTTTTCCATTTCATACTGAAGAATTTTCTCGGCCATGCAAAACGCAAGGTCTAAAATATCGCCTTTGGTTTCTTCAAGAATTTTTCTTTTTTCATTGTCAATGCCGTTTACCGTTTCATGGGCTTCACGTAAAACAGCCGAAAACTCATCGTTAATACATTTTTTCGCATCTTCGGTACCTTTTTGGGTGCCTTTTTCATAGCCTTCTCTATATCCTCTTTCATAGCCTTCCAAGTGCCCTTTTTCAAATCCCTCACGCTTTGCTTTTTCTAGCAATAAGCCGGCTTCCTTTTTAGCTTTATCCAATATATCGTCGGCCGATCTCATATCTTTGTTTATATCCCGAATAACAGGTTCACTTTTTTCCGGTAAGACGTCCTGAGTATACAACCTCACTTTAACATTGCTTATTACTACATCATTCATTTCATATACATTACTCAACGAATTGCTCCCCCTTACCTTTCATTGTAACGATCTCGCCTTTTCTTTCCATTTCAAGCACATAAGATACGATTTTTTGCTGTTTTTCCTGAACGTCAACAAGCCTCACCTTGCCCATAATATCCATTTCTTCCAATATAACTTCTTTAGCTCTTAGTGATACGTTTTTCAGTACTTTATCTTTTACATTTTCGGGAACGGCTTTTAGAGCAAGAGCCAATTCACTTTGTTCGATTTTTGTCAATACGATTTGCAACGATCTGTCATCCATGCCCACGATATCTTCAAATACGAACATTTTTTTACGTATTTCATCGGCCATCTCTAAATTTTCTTTTTCGAGCCGGTCAAAAATGGTTTTTTCGGTGTTTCTGTCCACAGATGTCATAATACTCGCTACAATATCGATACCTATAGTATCGGTATATCCTGCGGTTGTAAAATATCCGTCCAGCTTCTTTTTAACTTCATCTTCCACTTGTGATACTATATCCGGAGACAGCTTGTCCATTTGGGCGATCCTTCTTACTATATCCACCTGTCTTTCCGGTTCTAAAGACGACAGCACGCTTGCAGATTGCTCACTGTCCATATATGACATTATAAGCGCTATAGTTTGATTTCTTTCATACCTTAGAAAATTTAAAACTTCGTTAGAGTCAATATTTTTTAGAAATCCGAAGGGTTTTGCTTTCATGAGGCCGGACATTTTACTTATCAATTCTATACTTCGCTGTGTACCTAAAGCCTCGTTCAACACATCCTTAGCGTACTCTATCCCTCCCGCGGATATATATCCTTGGGCCAGACAGACCTCGTAAAACTCGTTAATAATTTCATTTCTTTTTTCATTGGGAATTTTACTGTTTTTTGCTATCTGCCATGTAACTTTTTGAATATGCTCATCCGACATGTGTTTTATAATTTCGGCGGCATTTTTTTTGCCTAAAGATATTAAAACAACTGCGGCTTTTTCCTCTCCCCTTATAATGTCTTGAGCTTCCAATTTGAATCCTCCCGGTATCACAAGTGTTTTTATCGTAAATATGTACGGTAATGCTTGGCATTTTTATTCCGGATTATCTATCCAGTAACATAAAAGTGCGGCTATCTCTTTTGGATTTGCAGTGACTAGCTTTTCCAACTCCTCAACTATCCTTTTTTCTTTACTATTTTTATTAATTAAATCCAATACCGCCGATTGCTCCACATCCGAAACCTCTACATCCAAAATAGTTTCCCGAGGGTTTTGTACCGGGGGTACTTTCTTAGGTTTGAATGTAAAAAGCAGCAATACTGCGAATATAAATGTCAACAGCGCTAAAGATAGAGCTACTATTGTATTCTCAGAAAGCAATTTATTATCAACAATGCTTTGATCCGGTAAATTGTCGAATTGTTCTTTCAGACTTTCAGCCGCAGTAAAATTCATAACTCCCAATACTATTTTAGAAGGATCCACACCCACCGCAGCTGAGGCTATTCTTTTTAAATCCTCCAATGCACCGGGATCCATATCTGTTTTGTTTATAAGGATAGAGACCGATATGTCGGTTATTCGCCCTTCGGCTTCTTGGACCGATTGTCTTAACTCATTGACTCTGTAGCTTATAACACTTTGAACACGTTCTGTGAACGAATCGGTGTTAATAAAATTATTCTCTTCTTCACGCCCCGGAGTAGAAGTGGAATCCGATACTTTTTCCCTGAACTCATCTACCATGTATGGTATTCCGGCATCATTACCGGGAGTTGAATATTGTATAATCTCTGAACTCTTTCGGTCAAAGTCCATGGTAACCTTAACCGAAGTTTTTATGTTATTAATTCCAAAGACAGGTTCGAACATATGCTGTATCTTTTGACGAAGTTCTTCTTCTATGTTTTTTTCCATTGAAATACGATCGGAGGCCGCACCGTCGAAACCGGAGCCTCCTCTTGATGTAAGATCTCTTAAATTGGTATCGATAACGGCTAGGTTTTCAACCGTAAGTCCGGCTATACTTGTAATCATTAACTGTTTTATTGCGTTAATTTGACCTGTTTCCGGTTCGAAACCTCGTTCAGGTTCTAAAACCACACATGCGCTAACAGGCACAGTTTCGTTTCTAAATCTGAAAATGTCTTCGTCAGGCATGCTTATGGTCACTATGGCACCTTTTATTCCGGATAAAGTGGAGATTACCGCTCCAAGCCTTTCCTGGAGTTGATATTGTAATATGACTTTCCTGTCTTTGTTGCTTGTTGTAAGCCCTACACTACTTTTGTACAGATCGTAATTCAGACCGGTTTTCGGATAACCTTGCATGGCCAGCTGCATTCTAGCTTTATCAGCTTGTCTTTTATCAACCATAACGGTATTGCCACTAACTTTTGATTCTATCCCCAATGAATTTAGTACATCGGTTATTTCACCGCATTCCTTTAAATCCATATCCATATAAAGAATTTCATATTCGGTCATATTTAGAAAAGCGGCGGCTATAGCAGAAGATATAGCCACTAAAATCACAAGTAATATAATCCTTCTTTTTTTATCCTTGTCCAAACCGGACCAGTATTTCTTGCAACTATTTAAAATATTTTTCATTTTACCGGCCACAGGTTTTTCTCCTTATACTACAGTGAGATATTTGTTTAGTCAAAGTCCAAAACATAAAAAAATACCACAGCCCATTTATAAAAATCGGTGTTTTTTAAGCAAATTTAACAATAGCTATAGTATTTTCTCTTTACCAACTATACCGTTATCTTTAATCGATCATTATTTTACTTTTTGTGAATAATTGCTAACCCCATATTTTCCCAATAATATTTTCCGTATCAGTTTATATATTTTTTTATTTTTAGAACCGGATGCTTTCCGACAGTTCTTAAAATTTATTTTACTTAGTAAATACTCACTCACTTCAATCAATTGAATTATACACTAAATTTGGAAAAAGTCAAATATTTTAAGAAAAAAATTTTTTTATTATTTTCAATACTTTACACCGAAGAATTTAAATTATATTAATATAATATTAATTCTAGCATTATACAGTGGTTTTTTTGTATACCTTACACATTTTTCTATTTATGTTTATTCAGCTCTAATTTTCATTTTAATAAAGATTATTAGAATTAAGGTAGATGTTTATGAATTTGTTGTATCCGATATGCCGAAATAAATTTTTTGAGGGTAAAGATTTATCATATCGTGCCGATATATATATCAGTATTAATTTTAGGTGATAAAATGATAAACAACATTTTTGACAATTTAGATATATACGGCAAAGGACTTACCGGTGTAAGACTTAAAAGCGAGGTTATAGCGGATAATATCGCCAATGTAGACACTCCTCGATACAAAGCCAAAGACATATCTTTTGAGAATATCTTTTCAGAATATTTAAAAAGATATCAAAGTATACCTGAACGCAAACAATACTTAACCGAATCAAAGTTTTTATTAAGGGAAAGACCGGGTTTGGAGATACAATCAAACGGTAACAACGTTAATATTGAGACCGAGATGATATCTTCGGTTAAAAACAATTTACTGTACGATGTATTGGTTAAATCACTTAATTCCAGAATAAACCTTATTAAAAGCGCTATAAAGGAAGGAAAAAGATAAATATAATGAGTATTTTTTCAACTTTTAATATTGCTGCAAGCGGTATTTATGCTCATAAAAGAAGAATGGACATAGTAGCACAAAATATAACAAACGCCGACACCATACTAACCGAAACAGGAGAACCTTACAAAAGGAAGATAGCTGTCATATCCGGTTTACGTAATGAAAAAGCTTTTAAAACAGTATTGGACAGCCAAGGTAACACATTAAAAGGAGAGGGTGTAGCCGTTACTTCGGTTATAGCAAGCAATGATCCTTTTAAATTGGAATATAATCCCGAACATCCTCTTGCAAACGCCGACGGATATGTTAGAATACCAAATGTAGACACAGCTTCGGAAATGCTGGAGATGATCGCTGCAACAAGAGCCTACGAAGCAAATGTCACAATATTTAATAATGCCAAAGCAATGTTTTCAAAAGCTTTGGAAATCGGGGGAAGATAATGGCCATAGAACCTATAAAACCAATATCGGGTATGTTGAGCGATGGTATTACCGGTAATACAAAAAGCAGTGTTAACAACAATTTGTTTTCGGAAGCTTTGAACAAAGCTATTTTAAATATTGAAGCCTCAGGCACTCCGACGGATATAGACACTGCGAAAATTTTAGCGGGACAAGATATAAATCTTGACGAATTTTTAATTAACCTTCAAAAGGCTGAAATGACTCTGGATTTAACACTACAAGTCAGAGATAAAATCATAGAAGCATATAAAGAAATTATGAGGATGCAAATATAGCATTTCCTTTTTTTCCTAAATCATCGGCTCCCATCCGATGATTTTTTTTTACCTTCTTTAATATCTTCCACGTTATTTAATAATTGAAACCAAAATATCCGGTATATTCTCCAATTTGGCTTGGATCTGTACGGCACCGGCTTCATATGCGGATTTGGGCATACCGTACACAACGGATGTGGACTCATCCTGCCCTATGGTTTTAGCCCCGTAAAATCTCATTTTCAATAACCCTTGAGTGCCGTCTCTGCCCATCCCGGTTAGAATAACACCTATGGCTTCGGATTTTACTTCTTCGGCTACCGATGAAAACAATACATCCACCGACGGGCAATGTCCCGCCTTTTTGTCACCGTCATAACAAACTATTTTCAACACGCCTTTCTTTTTACGTACTTCCATTTGTTTATTACCCGGTGCTATAATCACTTTACCGGTTTCTATGATATCATCGTTTTTACCCTCTGACACATTAAAATTTGTATTACTGTTAAGCCTTTGTGAAAACATTGTTGAGAAAACCGGAGGGATGTGTTGAACTACCACTATCCCGGGCATATCCTCGGGAAGCTCTTTTAGTATTCTATATACGGCTTCGGTTCCTCCCGTTGACGCTCCAATGGCAATAATACTAAATTTACTTCTTTCATTTCTTTTTACAGGTACAGGTTTGGTGTTTTGAGAAGTTAAAACCTTGGCATTTTTGGCAATTAATACTTTGCTTATTATTTCATTTATAAACGACTCCATATTGCCGGTTGATCGGACATCCGGCTTTAATACAAAATCCACGGCACCGGCATTTAATGCGTCGAATACTACGTTATTCAAGGTGCTCACCACAATTACCGGTAACGGATACTGAGGTATTAATCTTTTTATAAACTCAATACCGCTCATTTTTGGCATTTGTATGTCACATATCATCACATCGGGCTCATATTTTAAAATTTTATCCCTTGCATCAAAAGGATCCGAAGCTTTGGCAACCACATGAATATCCGGATGACTTTCCAATCCTTTAGCTAAAATCTCTCTGAAAAGCATGCTATCGTCGGTAATTATGACTTTAATACGGGATTCATTCATTTTAATCGGACCTTTCTAATATTTTAAATATGATTCTACTGAAATTTTAACTGCAAAAAGAGCAATAAACAATTACACTTTAATTATTGCATTTTCCTGTAAACCGAAGGACTGACTTGTTTGAATCCCGAAGCGTATTTACCTAACGATTCGGATAATCCCACAAAAAGATAAGCTCCTTCTTCCATATGACCGTACAGTTTGCGTATCAATTTTTCTTTGGTATCGTTATCAAAATATATCATTACATTTTTACAGAATATAACATGAAATTTTCTTTTGAAGTTAAAGACTTTATCCATAAGATTCAGTTTTCTGAAAATTACCTCTTTTTTTATTTTATCATTAACAACATACTCGTCGTTTTCAGTCTTTTTAAAATAGCTTAACTGCCAATATGCAGGTAAACCGCTTATATCTTCTTTCTTGTAAATACCTTTTATTCCTTCGTTTAATACTTTGCTTGATATGTCTGTAGCCAGTATCTTTGTATCCCACCAAATCTTTTCTTTACCGAAAAATTCATCTATTATCATTGAAAGGGTATAAGGCTCTTCACCTGTTGAACATCCTGCGCTCCATATTCTTAAATCTCTGTCTCCTATAGCGATTTTCAGATACGGAAGGACACTATCTTTAAAATACCTGAAGTGTTCCGGTTCTCTCATAAAAAAAGTATGATTAGTAGTGATTTTATTAATCATCTCGGCTACAGCTTCTCCAGTTTTATCTGAGACTACGTAATAGTAATATTCCGAAAAACAATTAAACTGTTTTTGTGATAAGATGCTATGAAGTCTACCGGTAACAAGCGAAAGTTTTTCTTCTTTCAAGTTGATTCCGTAGTGTTCTTTTATATAGCCCGAAAATTTTTTAAATTCATTATCCGTGATTGTGAACATTTATACACCTGTTTTATTTATTAAAGTTTAACATATGGAATGAGCTAAAAAAGCTCATTCCATACATAATTTTAACAACCTAAATACATAAATTAATTAAGATTAATATTTACCGAATTCCCTATCACTTAAAACTATTTTTGGTTTAACTCCGGCAGCTTCTTTTTTTGTATCTTGTTTTACATCAACTTTTTTTGATTCTCTTTTTATAGATGAGTCTTCTTTTTTAATTTTTTTCATTTCATTATTTTCTTTGTTTATGTCATGTATCTGTTTGGCACTTTTCATTTTAAATCTTCCTACAGTCTCTTTAAGCAGTTCAGCTTGAGTTGAAAGTTCTTCGCTTGCAGCCGCACTTTCTTCAGACGTAGAGGAATTTGTTTGAACTACCTCCGAAATCTGAGATATTCCTTGATTGATCTGAGATATACCCACTGCTTGTTCATTTGATGCAACAGCTATATCTGCAACAAGTAATGCAGCCTTAGTAATGTCTTCAGCGATCTTGTTTAATGCACCGGAAGTTTCATTTGCAATTTTAGTTCCGTTTTCAGCCTTTTTCATAGATCCTTCAATCAAAGCGGTTGTTTCTTTTGCAGCATTTGCCGATCTGGCAGCTAAGTTACGAACCTCTTCGGCAACCACAGCAAAACCTTTCCCGTGTTGTCCCGCTCGAGCGGCTTCAACTGCAGCGTTTAAAGCAAGTATGTTTGTTTGGAATGCGATTTCGTCTATAACTTTTATAATCTTTGATATATTAGAAGACGAATCATTAATTTCTTCCATTGCCAAAAGCATGTCTTTCATCTGATCTTTACCTTTAACAACACTATTTTTACTTATTTCAGCAAGTTCATTAGCCTGATTTGCATTTTGTGCGTTGAGTTTGGTTTGAGAAGAAATCTCTTCTAATGATGCGGTCAACTGTTCTATTGAACTTGCTTGCTCAGTAGCACCTTGAGAAAGTACTGTACCTGAGTCGGAGACTTGTTTTGCACCTGACGATACCTGTTCGGCAGCATTGTTTATATTAGTTATAACATCATTTAAGTTGTCGGACATTTTGTTAAAGGCTTGTGCTAATGCTCCTATTTCATCGTTTGTGGAAATATTTATATCAGTATTTAAGTTGCCGTCGGCAATTTTTTCAGCTTCAGCGGCTATTTGTTTAAGCTGCTTGCTTATTAATATAGAAATATACCGGCCTAAGATTATAGCAAGTGTCATACCACCAATAATAAATATTATCATTGTTATCATTGCATTATTTGCCATTTTTTTATTATTCTCTGACATATTGAGAGCTTCTTGATTTAATCCGCTTAATAAATTTTCGATCGCCAACCGCTCATCCTGAACAACTTTTTTCATTCCTGCTGTATTTAAAAGCGCATTAGCTTCCGCATCTTTATTTTTCATAGACAGATCAATAAGCCTATCTAGATATTCTCCATATGCTATTCTTGTATTTAGAAAAGTGTCAAATGCCTCTTGTATATCCTCGGATATAATTCTATCGGTAAATTCCATTACCCTTTCATTTATCAACTGCCTTGCAGCTGAAATTTCTTTCTCTACTTTTGTTAAGTCTTCCTGTGTACTCGCTAAAATGATATCGCGAGAGTGGATTTGAACTCTCTCAAAAACCGTTGTTATGTCAGTCATACATATTAATGGCACAGTAATATTCTCATATAGAATAGAGTTGTTGTTATTTATTTTGTTCATATTTATGATGCCAACAAAACCTACAATACCTGCAATCAATGCAACTAAAATAAATCCTGTTATAAGTTTAGTCACAAATTTCATATTATAAAAAAATTTCATATGCAATTCCCCCTTTTAATTTACCACTTCATTTATTGTGTCAAGTTCATTATCGGTTAAAAGTTTTTCGCAATCCAGTATTAGTTTAACATCGCTACCGATTTTACCTATACCTTTTATATACCTGTTACAGTTCCGACTTATTTCAGGTGGTGCAACAATATCAGTATCAGGTATCAACATGACATCAGCAACACCATCTACGATCAAACCTACCGAATTATTGGCAACATTGATTACCACTACACATGTTCTATCGGTATATTCTCTCAATTGCTTTTTAAATCGTAACCGAACATCCATTACGGGGATGATTTTTCCCCTTAAATTAATAATCCCTCGTATATACTCAGGAAGCTCGGGTACCTCAGTGACCGGTTGTATACCAATTATTTCAGTAACATACCTAATATCAATTCCATAACTTTCATTCCCAAGTTTAAACATAAGGAACTTATCTTTTTGCGTATCTTCTTCTTGTTCATATAACTCCTGCATTATTGTCTCACTCATTTTTACATCTCCTTTCGAGACATGATAACGTTCATACTAATGCGTTATACCGTAGATATTAAACCGGTTTTTATTATATGACCTAAAAATTACTATAACTTTTACCGGTTTATATATTCATACGGTAGCTGCAATAAACGGTTTATACTTTTTACATAAGGGGTGTGTAAAAAGTACTGTATTTGTTAAAACATCGATTAAACTTTATATCGGCAATTTTTATGAATTTTTTATAGGAATGTGGAGGAAAAGGTGGGAGAATTATTTGTAGTGGTTGGATATTTATAAAACGAGTTTTATTTTAATGATTCCTTCACTAAAAAGCCCGGTATTACCGGGCTTTGGCTTAAATTTTTAAAAACTTTGTTTTTAAAATTTATACTAAATATAGAGTTTTGAAAAATATATCCTCATTAATAAATCTCAAGGCCGCGTTGAGCGTCCTTGAGATTGGAGTAAA
>CAZJOD010000007.1:19190-47084 GCA_964547525.1 uncultured Clostridiaceae bacterium | reverse complement strand
GGTGCGCCCAGCATGGGCGCAATCTAACGGGTGAAAGTCCCGAGTGCGGGTTGATAGTGCCAAGCACATAGCTGAGAGCAAGGGTGTCCATCGCGAGGTGGAATCTGAAGGAAGCTTAAGGCAAACTTCTGGTCTGACGAACAGAAACTACATTAGGCATTTTAACGCTGGGTAAGGTTGCCGTACAAACTGAAGCCCAAAACTATTCGGAAGCGTGTGGTGTAAATGTAGCAGATAGATGGAAGGAAAGATTGCGTTCTTACCTGGGGAGGTCTCATGGACACATGGAACGTATTTGTGAAATGTGGTTGAAACAAGATTTATCATGAGAAGTCAGCAGATACCATATTAGTAACACCTGTCGACGGTGTTATGAAGGGTTGAACCTTAGGAGGTGGTAGTAAATGAAGGTTACTGAAATCGGGACAAAAGAAGGCAGAACACATTACTGTGGTAATGGCTGCTGTCAAAGAGATAATGCGGAACATGAAGGGTATGACAGAGCGCCTACTGATAAGAGGATAACTGAAAACAACATCACCAATGCCGACAGAAATAGGTATGGATTACTTGAACAAATCATAAGCACTAGAAATCTTAATCAAGCTTTTAAGCGGGTTAAGAAGAATAAAGGTGCACACGGAGTTGATGGGATAGAAGTGGAGCATCTTCTACAATATCTTAAAGACAATGGTGAGGAACTCAAGCAATCCATATTGGACGGAAAATATCGTCCTAATCCAGTCCGACGAGTAGAAATACCAAAGGACAATGGGAAAATGAGAAAGTTGGGAATACCGACAGTAGTAGACAGAGTAGTGCAACAGGCTACAGCACAAATACTTTCGCCAATATTTGAACCTCAATTTAGTGAAACCAGCTATGGATTCAGACCTGGAAGAAGCGCTCAGGATGCCTTGAAGAAGTGTAAGGAATATGCAAATGAAGGCTACACATATGTAGTTGACATGGACTTAGAGAAATTCTTTGACACAGTTAACCAGTCGAAAATGATTGAGATTCTGTCAAGAACAATCAAGGACAGAAGAGTCATATCCCTTATACATAAGTATTTAATTGCAGGAGCAGTTAATAAGGGGAAGTTTGAGGAAACAAATATAGGACTTGTACAAGGAGGGTCGATTAGCCCATTATGTAGTAATATTATGCTAAATGAGCTTGACCATGAATTGGAAAGACGAGGAATAAGATTTGTGAGATATGCAGATGACATGCAATTGTTTGCAAAATGCAAAAGAAGTGCCCGGAGAATGTTGGAAAACATCCTTCCATTTATAGAGGGTAAACTTAAGCTTAAAGTAAACAGAGAAAAGACCACAGTTGCCTACATTGGAAAAGTTAAGTTTCTAGGATATGGCTTTTACCCTTCCAAAGGAGGGATTAAACTCCGTGTTCACTCAAAAAGCATAGCCAAAATGAAAGCGAAAATCAAGGAAATTACTTCAAGGAGTAATGGTTTGAGTTATGAAACAATCAAACTCAAATTAAAGCAATTTATATACGGGTGGATTAATTACTTTAAACTGGCCGATATGAGGACCTTGTTGATAAGAACTGACGAATGGCTACGCAGAAGATTGCGAATGTATATCTGGAAAAGGTGGAAACGAATTAGAACAAGATATTCCATGTTAAAGAAACTGGGGCTTAACCACAGTAATGCTATAAAGTATGCCAACACAAGAAAAGGTTATTGGCACATAGCAAACAGCCAAATTCTTACCTGCACCATAACCAATGAGAGGTTAAGGCAGTCAGGATACACATTTTTCACGGATTACTATAAATCTGTAAAAGTGTAAACTAAGGAACCGCCGTGTACCGAACGGTATGCACGGTGGTGTGAGAGGTCGGTAGCTGAAATAATCAGCCACCTCCTACTCGATTAACAGGTATCTTAATAATAAACTCTGCTCCGATACCGGGAGTACTTTTAACTGTAATTTTTCCATTGTGAGCCAGAACTATTATTTTTGCCAATGCAAGCCCAAGACCGTGACTTTTTGAATCATGATCTTTTGAACCTCTGTTTTTACTATAAAATCTGTCGAATATTTTAGGCAACTCGTCTTTTGGTATTCCGGATCCGTTATCTTTTACCGATAAACAAGAGAATGAATTTTCGGTATATAAGGTTAAGCTAATATGTCCGTCTTCCGGCGAGTATTTTACAGCGTTATCTATTATGATCCTATAAGCTTCTTTTATTCTGTTTTTATCTGCAAAAACTATAGAATCGGTAATTATTCGACAATTAATATGCTTTTTCGGTGCTATCAATCCAAATTCTTTTGACAAATCGGTGATCAAAGGTGACAGTTGGAACTCTGTCATATCCATTTTAAATGTCGACTTATCCGACCTTGCTATAAATAATAATTTTTCAACCAAATCTTTCATGTTGTCTGTTTCTTCTAAAATAGCATCGATAGATTCTTGCATTATCTTCGGATCATTCTTGCCCCATCGGTCAAGCATGTTTGCATAACCCTGAAGAACGGCTATAGGCGTTCTTAATTCATGTGAAGCATCGGATACGAATTGTTTTTGCTTATCATATGAATTTTCTATTGTATCCATCATTTTATTAAATGACTGTGCAATTTCTTTTAATTCATATTTACAGTCGCTAACATTAAGCCGGGAGGTCATATTACTTTCAGATATCTGCAATATGGTTCGTGAGAGTTCTCGTAAAGGTGATAGCAGTTGTTTTGCAATTTTAGAAGATCTGTACCCAATAATAACTATAACGAAAATTAATGTTCCCGACAAAATTTTTAATATGGACATACCGGTATTAATACCATATGTGATATCGGTAAAGATATTGATATAAAGCGGCTGCGATATGTTTTTAACAATATCGGGTAAAATCAAATAAAAATAATCTCCATCTTTTATAACAAAGGGAATGGGTATGTATTTTTTTGTAAAATTATAAAACGAATATTTATATATCAAATTTTTTTGTGGAGAGTAAACAAATAGTGAAATATTTTCACGCCTGCAAAAATCTTCAATACTTTGTGTATCTTCAATATCCACATTGCTTGTAAATTCATAATAACTTTGGATGGGTACATTTTTAAGAAAAATCACTGCCATGCCTACCGTCATAACTATAACAATTAAGATAGAATACTGTATCAATAATCTTAAATTTGATAACGCTATTCTATATGAGATAGAAAACCTGGTTTTAAGACCGATATTCTTTATGGCATTAAACGGATATGATATGACCTTAACTAACTTTTTATCGTTTTCTTTTTTAATCGGTGAATTGTACCGTCTATTCATCGGCGATTTTGTAACCTACCCCTCTGACAGTTTCTATAATAGATATATTAAATTTATTATCGATTTTATCTCTTAAATATTTGATGTATACATCTGTTATGTTTGTATTTCCTACATAATTATAACCCCATACGCTTTCTAACAATCTATCTCTGGACAAAACTATATTTTTATTATTCATTAAATATTCCAAAAGATCGAATTCTGTTTTGGACAGTTCAATGATATGTCCTTGATATTTTACGATTCTTGTATCCGGATTTAATTTTAAATCGCCTTTGGACAGTATTCTATCAACCACCGGTTCGATTTTAGGTTTAGCACGCTTTAGTGCGTTTCTTATACGAGCCAAAAGCTCCTCTATGGCAAAAGGTTTTGTCAAATAATCATCGGCTCCCATGTCTAAACCCATTACTTTATCCGATACATCGTCTTTAGCGGTCAACATAATAACAGGAACCTGAGAAGTTTTCCTAAGACGTCTGCAAACCTCTATTCCGCTGAGACCGGGTAGCATCAGATCCAAAATAACCAGATCGGTTGACGGATCTAAGGCGGCTTCATAGCCCGATAGACCGTCGTAAGAAACCTTTACCGTATACCCCTCATGTTCCAGTTCGAGCTGTAGAAATCTTGCAATTTTCTGTTCATCCTCAACAATTAAAATATTATACTTCATCTTTATACCTCGATTAATATGTATCTTGTACATTATAATACAAAATCATATGAACTTAAATGTGTAAAAAATTACCCGGAATAAAGTTCGCATTTAGTTCCCCGATGTCTACAACCACAAGGAAAGTTATAGGCTATACTATTTTTATTTATAAAATCAGGCATATGTCTATTGTGACATATGCCATTATACGGGGAGACTTTTTTATTTGCTTTTATGTTGTCAGGCAACTGTGACATACAGTAATTAAACTTATTCAACGGTATATTCGTCTGATTTGTCGTTATTGTTGTTTTGTCCGTTGTTCGGATTATACGGGGTTCCGTTTTTTGTATTTTGTGTTACATCGGAGAAAAACTTATTAATATCAACATTGGATCCTGTATGTTTAACTATCTTAAATTTATATCCTAATAATAAAGCTATTACCATACTGATAATTATAATAGGAAGAGCAGGTATTGTAAATAGTACAAACAATGCTAAGAAAAGTATCGATAAATTAAGTATTGTAGTTCCTTTATTTTCGATTATAAATCTTGTGCGGTATGCTTTAGCAAAGAAATCTTTTAACTTTGAGCTTTTTTCTTCGAAATTTATTTTACTATGTGTTCTTTCGAAATCAACTATAGCATCCACTAGGTTTCCATTGTTTCTTTCAAGATACATTTTTGCTTCTTGATAGCTGCAGTTTGTTCTTTTTCTGAACTGGTCGATCATTTCCATTGTAATCATTTTCAAACACCTCTTAAATTTATTTTTGTTTTATTTTTGTTTTGTTATTTATATAATAACCCGGCAATATTAATAAACAATAAGACGTAAATTAGAATATGATTAAAATTGGCAAAAAAAGAAGTCTTGTTTTCTAATTTTCAATCAAGACATTCTTATTAATTGTGTTTTTTTAACCAAATACCTATATACTATTCGGACATTCTAGTTTGAGCTGATACCAGGCGGTAATATATACCCTTTAGTTCCATAAGTTCTTTATGTGTGCCTAACTCAACTTTTCTTCCTTTGTCAATTACCATCAGTCTGTTTGCATTTTTCAAAGTAGACAATCTGTGAGCTATTGCAATGGTGGTACGTCCGGTTATAAGTCTGCCTAAAGCTTCCTGTATTTTTTGCTCTGTATTCGTATCAAGTGAGGATGTGGCTTCATCCAGAATCAGTATTCTCGGGTTTGACAGTATAGCCCGTGCTATTGCAATTCTTTGTCTTTCACCACCTGATACCCTGTGTCCTCTTTCACCGACTATCGTATCGTATCCGTCCGGGAACTTAACGATAAAATCGTGTGCATTGGCAAGTTTGCAAGCAATCATGATTTCTTCCAAAGTTGCGTCCGGTTTGGAGTAACGTACATTTTCCAATATAGAACCGGAAAACAAAAATGTTTCTTGTAAAACGACTCCTATCTGTCTGTTAAGGTCTTCTTTTGAGATACTACGAATGTCTATACCGTCCACTTTTATGGATCCTTCGTCTACATCGTATAAACGCATCACCAAATTGATAAATGTAGATTTTCCCGCTCCGGAATGACCTACCAAGCCTAACATTTCACCGGGTTTAATTACTACGTCCATATTTTCCAATACAGGCTCGTAAGATTGATATCCGAAGGTTACATTATCAAATGTTATCTCGCCTGTAATATCATGTTTTACAGGCGTATCAGAATCTTTTACGTCCGGTTCCTGCTCTATGACATCAAATATTCTCTCGGTTGAGGTTGCGACCTCCGATATGGCTCTAGGAAAGAAACTTATAAAATGTAAAGGACCGTATAACATAGCTGCGTATTGTGTGAACTGTACCAGTTCACCAACCTGCATGGTCTCTTCAAGAACTAATCTACCACCGAAATACATTATAAAGAAGCTCCCCAATCCCATTATGAACATAAGTCCGGGGAACAAAGTCTGCCATGTTTTTTCATTATATACAGTAATATCGGCAAGTTTTTTGCTTTCCTGTTTAAAGCGGTCTATTGCATACTTTTCCTTGCCGAATGATTTTACGACGCGAATACCGCTTATTATATCCTGTAACAACGAATTAGCTTTATCACTTTGATGCCATTGTTTTCTGTAAAGGTTTCGGATGAATTTCCTAAACATCCTTACCGCAATTATAATGACAGGAACAGGTATTAAAACAATAATAGCAAGTTTCCAATTGAATGTAAACATTACAATCATGACACCGAACATAGTCATAAATTCGTTAATGACATTAGGTGCCATATGAACCATGAAGTTTGAAATACGGTCGGTATCTCCCGTAATACGGTTCATTA
The DNA here is from genome assembly GCA_964547525.1 of uncultured Clostridiaceae bacterium. Classification (GTDB taxonomy): domain Bacteria; phylum Bacillota; class Clostridia; order JAAYHZ01; family JAAYHZ01; genus CAZJOD01. The sequence goes on along the minus strand of CAZJOD010000007.1, from coordinate 40,773 downwards.
AATCTCCTGTTTTTCTTTTGCCAATATATCCTAAAGACAAGGATTGGATCTTTTCATATACCATTTGTCGCAGATCCTTCGACATGTGTGCTCCAACTTTTGCCATGGTACGACCGCGTATTATCGTAAGGCAAGAGTTGCCGACCATAATCAGAGCCATAAATCCGACAAGTTTTAGCATACCTATAGTATCAGGGTTTTGAGGTTTTATATAATTGTCTATCAAATCACGTGAAATTGCGGGATTAATCAACCTTAAAACCGTAATTGCTATAAATACCCCTGTTACGATGACATACAAATACCAACGAGCGGATGCTATTTTAAACAGCTTTTTAAACATAGCCGTTTTGTTGATACAAGCGGGACAAAAGGTGGTTCCCTGTGCGAAAGTTCTGCCGCATTTTGAACAGACATTATCTTCCTCGGTTGATACTACTTTTGCACATCCTAATGTCAGTATCTGATTTAAAGCACGTGCTATAAATTTGTATCTGGGTACATACCTCATTGAAAAACGGGCAAGTATATAGTTTTCACCGTCGTTTTTTCGACCGATTAATATACCGTTGCCTGTTTCGGAGGTACTTTCAAAGGATTCGAAATCTTTTATAACAAAAACTTTCGGTTCGCAATCCTCCATAAAATGTAATATGTAATCTTGTGTAACGGCAATCCATCCGTCTTTAAATATGCCTTGTATATTCAAATCAACAGGTAAACAATAAAGTATTGTTTTCCCGAGAAGCATATCAGGATATTTTTGCCTGATTTCCATAGGGAGCTCGTATATAAGCTTCAAATGCACACACCTCCAATTGAATTCGGCTTAGATAAGCGCACCTATAACTTTAAGGTGTTTGCTTTCCATACTGTTAACATCACTCATCTTGTATCGATTTCCGTCTACGTCTACAATTAAAAGTTGAATATCGTTTAAAGTTTTCATATTATTATGACCGCTTTGTACTGTGAATTTACGATGCCCTGCGTCGGTTTCCACTTCCCAATAATAATATCCGAATTCCTCTTTAATATTGATAACTTTAGTTATCTCAGGAGTAAAATACCTCACTCCCAGTTCATCTTCTATTAATTTTTTGTATTCACTTTTTAAAAGGTTTAAGTCGGATATAAAACCGATTTCTTTTTTATCTTCGTCGCTAACCGATATGTACAGATCCGGATTGGTAAACGGAAATGTTCTGTGTACATTAATTCTCTTGTATTCTTTATCTGCAATCTTAAGAGATAAGAAACCACCTATCGTCTTTTCAAAACGAGCCGCTTTTAAATCAATGTACTTTAATTCGGTATATTCTTGTAAACCTTCATCTTTTTTTAATTCCATCATTATGTAATGACACCTCCAATTTCAAGAGCCTTCCTTTGTGATTCCATCATACTGTAGAATTCACCCTTCAAATCTAACAACTCATTGTGTGATCCCGATTCGATAATTTTACCGTTATCCAATACGAGAATTCTGTTAGCGCTTCTCAAGGTGGATAATCTATGGGCAATAACAATGGTAGTTTTATTTTCTATGAGCATATCCAATGCGTTTTGAATTTTAATTTCAGTTTCGGTATCCACCGATGCGGTGGCTTCATCCAAAATCAAAACATCGGGATTATGCAGTATGGTTCGAGCTATTGACAATCTTTGTCTTTCTCCTCCGGATAAATCCTGACCGTCTTTTCCTATCAATGTATCGTATTTATCAGGTAGTTTCATGATAAAATCATGTGCTCCTGCGGCTATGCTCGCTTTAATTATATTGGCAATTTTTGCGTCCGGTTGTCCGTAGGATATATTCTCAGCGACCGTTCCCGCAAAAAGGAATGTATCCTGCATAACCATACCTACTTTTGTATGTAAATCTTCCAGGGAATAATCCTTGATATTTATACCGTCTATTATAATTTCACCCTCTTCCACATCATACAGACGTGTTATAAGGTTTGCCAGTGTAGACTTACCCGCACCGGATTTTCCCACCAAACCGATGGTTTCACCCGGCTGTATATCAATATTAATATTATGTATAACCGGTTTGTTCGGTTGATAACTGAAAGTAATGTTTTTTAATTGTATATGTCCAAGAACCGCTTTCAGAGGCTTTGGATTCTCAATCTCATAAATATCCGGTATCGCATCACATATTTCGAAAATTCTTTGGCCTGCAGTCATTGTATCCGACCACCAGTTTACTATATCCGACATAAATTGTATGGGTTGGTACAACATTCCCAGATACATATTGAAAGCGATAAGACTACCGAATGTCATATTTCCCTTTATTACCTGATATCCTCCGAATCCCCATATAATCAAAGTACCGGTACTAACTAAAAGATGCATAATAGGGAATGCGGTGGATGCAAAAGTGGAAATATTTACAACCGAATTGGTAAAGTACTCATTGGCATTACCGAATCTTTTTATTTCGTTTTTTTCTTTTCCAAATGCTTTGACTACACGAAATCCTGTCAATGTGTCATTGGTCAATGCATTTAAATACCTTATAGCCCTGTGTCTTTTCGTATGTAAAGTATTTAATCGGGGGAAAATTGTTTTTGATATATACATTACAATTGGTACCGGCAATAATATAAGCAATGTCAGCTTTGCATTCATTGACAGCATTACGGCAAGTGTTCCTATAAGCACGAAGGTATTAACTACAACATAAGGCATTCCGTCGTGAAAAAAATGTGTCAAGCGCATGGCATCATTGTTTACGCGGGTTAAAAGGCCGCCTGTTTCTTTGCTGTTGAAAAAGCTCATGGACAATTCCTGCATAGCTTTAAACACTTTGACTTTTATATCATATATAATATTAGTAGATACAAATGCGTTAATTCTTCCTTGTATAATAGAGAAAAGTAAAAACATCAATTGTGCTCCTGCAATCATTAATACAACCGGCCCGATTTTTCCGTAATATTTACCGCCTTGTGCAAGAACCTCGTCAAACAGAATATTACCGCTTAGATAAGGTCTGAATATGTTTGCCGCCGCACTTGTCAGCATAAAAGCCAACAGCAAAACCACCTTCCATTTATAGTTGCCCATAAATGACAGTATTCTGATAAATACAGAGCGTTTATCCATACAATTAGGGCACACTTTTCTGGCTGAATCAGGATAATATCTACCACATTTAGGGCAAACGTTTTTACTTTGTTCGTGCATTATTTCTTCGTAATTTATTTCTTCCCCGTTTACCAATTTCCCGTGAATTTTAGCCAAGGTGCCGAAATCTTTCTGCCTTGACGCTGTAAAACGACACAACATTTGTTCAGTTTCATTTATTGATGCAATCAATACTCCACCTGAAACCATATCGTTGATAATAATTTTCTTTACATCGGATACAAGGTACTCTATCACTCCTTTTAGAGTGAAGTTTATATCTGTATCAGTACGTTTTTTACCTGTTTTTTTTCTTTCAAACGAAGTGCCTGACAATATTACTAACTTTTCCTTTGTTAAAATAAGCCAATTTTCACTAAAATAACCGTAGTTATCCAAATCGGAGGGTACTGCATATAGTACATCCTCTTTATTTATATTTTGGGATTTTAACTCGGAATCTAAATATGTAGGTAGCAAATCTCCCGCTTTCAAAATATCACGACCTTTCTTTTGCGATTATTAAACTGTAGTTTTGAATAACGAAGAACCGGGTATCGGATAATATTCATATACCTGTCTAAAGTATGTTGCAGACATATACATATATTTGGTTTGATCATGTATGTACCTCTTCATATCTAAAGGCCCGATAAATATTGTAATTCATGCGGTCCGATCATTTTTGTATCGTCATTTGGCTGTACAAGTATGATAGCGTTGATATGTCTAAGCCCATTGATACATGTTTTTAACACATCTTGTATATCATAGCACCGCGAATTATAAATGTCAATTTGAAACTATATTTATAATCATTTTATATCACTTTTGTAGCACTTTTTATATATCAGAAATAAATTTGACATAGTTTCTCAGAGCATTGATTTGATGATAGTTTTAATGTAGTATAAAAATATATAATTCTACTTTAAAGATAAATTATTGTATGCCGCATACACATTTTAGTTATATATTTTTACTTAATGTGATGAAATAAATTGTAAGATATCAATTTAAATACATACTTTTCCTTTCAGTAGTTATTTATTAACTTCAGGAGGTATAAACTTTTTTATGGAATATTTATTTTATACGCTATTGTTCTTAGGAGTACTATTTGTACCGTACTTTGTCCAAAAATCCAAAAGACGCAGAAAAACAAAAATGTTCATATCAAATCTTTGGGGAAAAGAAGACCGATCAAATTTAGAACAGAAAATAAAAGATTTCGAACCTGTGGCCGGATATTTTAATAATATAAAAAAGAACAATGATACGGATTTTTATATCGACGATATAACTTGGAACGATTTAAATATGGACGTTGTTTACAACCGCATCAATCATACAATGAGTGTCTGTGGGGAACAGTATCTTTACTTGCTGCTACGCCGTCCTACCAAAGACCCGAAAGAAATAAAAAGAAGGATTGATATTATATCCGATTTTTCAAAATGCATAAATGAATGTATAGAAATTCAGTATTTATTGTCTTGTTATGGCAAAAACAGACAGTATGATTTTTCGAAATACTTTTTTGAAAGCTCCGGAAGAATAGCCGAGAGCAATATAAGATATATATTACAGGATATTATATTGATAATATCACCTTTGCTTTTACTTATAAACTCTTTTTTCGGGGTGATTGTAGCAGGTCTATTGATAATTAACATAATTACTCATTATATGGGAAGAAGAAAGATACTGGAAAACTTATCTATAATAACATGGATTGTGGAATTGCTTAAATGTACTACTAAAATTAATAAGAAAAGTTTTAGCGTTTTAAAGGGTTATCCTTTAAAAACCGCATTGAAAAGAATCCAATCGCGAAAAGTTAACAGCATTTATTACTTAATTTTTGAAAGCCAAAGTGTTGTGGTGGAATATATAAAAGCTTTATTTTTAGCCGAATTAATAACATATGGAAAGCTTATGAAATTATTAGAACGAAAAAGAAGCGCTTTTCGTGATTTATATAATATGTTAGGAGAAATAGATGCGTTCATATCAATCGCATCTTTGCGGGATTCCTTGCCGAGTTGGTGTATTCCTGCATTTTTACAATCAAATCAAATGTATATAACATTAAAAGAATCTTATCACCCTTTAATTAACCAACCCGTAACAAATGATTTAGATATGAGAGAATGCATTTTGTTAACGGGTTCTAATGCTTCCGGTAAGTCCACTTTTTTAAAATCTGTAGCGATAAATGCTATTTTCGCTCAAACCCTATGTACATGTTGTGCCTCGGAATATACAGGATCCTTTGTAAATGTGTATACTTCCATGGCACTTCGTGATGATATCATATCGGCCGAAAGCTACTATATAGTTGAAATAAAATCCTTAAAAAGAATATTGGATGCGGTATTAGAAAAAAGCAATGTTTTATGTTTCGTTGACGAAGTGTTACGTGGGACGAATACAATTGAAAGGATAGCAGCGTCATCGGAGATATTAAAGCGTTTTTTTAAAGAAGGATCGTTATGCATGGCTGCGACTCACGACTTGGAACTTGCCGATATTTTAGCGGGCATATATAAAAATTATCATTTTCAGGAAACAATAACAGAGGATGATATACAATTTGATTATAAATTGTATCCGGGTAAGACTTATACGAGAAACGCCATTCAACTTTTAAGACTTATGGATTATGACACAGAAATAGTTTTACAAGCAGATATAAATGCGAAAAAGTTTTTGGATACCGGATCCTGGAAATAAAGTATAGTATAAGATTGGCTAAAGGTTATATACGGCATATCCAAGAAATGTGCAGTATCATTACCATAAAAAATACCGATGTCACAAATCGAATCATTTTAACATACATTTTTGGATCTTTATTTTTAATATATGAAAAGCATATACAAAATAATGATGCAAAAGCAATTCTTATTAAAAAACCGGGTAAAAAATCAAGCGTCATGAAATATTTCATAAAAGGATTACCTTCAATAATATAACCGGATGTTATTCCAATGTATGTAAGTGCGTAATCGGTTATAAACAGAATAAAAAAAGTATACATAATATTCCCTCCGGGTTACGGTTAATAACATTATAACCCAAAAATAACAAATTATGCATACTTTATATTCGTTATTTATATCTTTTCTGTAGGCACTTCGATTCTCTTTAATATATCCTCAATTATCAATTCGGCGTTTTCAACTCCGGTGGAAATGGAATGTCCTCTTAATATTAATCGATGGGCCAAAACCGAAGGAGCCATTTTCTTTATATCGTCAGGGGTAACATAATCCCTGCCCTTTATAGCCGCATACGCTTGAGCTCCGTTCATTAGAGCCAAACTTCCTCTAGGACTTACTCCTAACAAGATACGATCATGTCTTCTTGTTTCATTTATTATTTTAACGATATAATCTTTTACATCCTCTGAAACATGAACTTGCTTGTATAAAACCTGTACTTGAGAAATCTCTTCACCGGTACATACTTGGTTTAATGTTTCAAGCGGATCTTCAGTCATAAACCGGGTCAATATTCCGGTTTCCTCTTCTTTTAAGGGATAACCCATGCGTAAACGCATAAAAAACCTGTCCATCTGAGCTTCAGGTAAAGGAAATGTACCTTGTGTCTCAACCGGATTTTGTGTAGCTATAACAAAAAACGGGGAGGAAAGCTTGAGGGTATTACCGTCTATGGTTACCTGATGCTCGGCCATACATTCCAGTAAGCTCGATTGTGTTCTGGGTGTGGCTCTGTTTATTTCATCCGCTAGCAGGATGTTTGTAAAAACAGGACCTTGCCGGAATACGAATTCACCGGATTTTTGGTTAAAATAATTAATACCTGTTAAATCCGAGGGTAATAGATCCGGTGTGAACTGTATTCTTTTAAAGGTTGCTTGTATAGATTTGGATAACGATTTAGCCAACATGGTTTTTCCTGTTCCGGGTACATCTTCGATCAACACATGCCCTGAACAGAATAAAGATACAATTACCTTTTGTATGGTATCCTCCTTACCTACGATCACTTTATTCATATTAAGTGATATTCTGGTTGCCAAACTTTTAATCAAACTGATGTCCATATCCATCTTCCTTTACGATTAAATTTTTACCGTTGCCATTTAAGTAATTGCCGGGTAAATAATAAAATTATCAGATTTGCTGTTATGAAATTAAAAATTTTACCCTACATTCTGACCGGGTGCAGTGGTTGTAGTTTCGGGTGTATCCTTTCTTGCCACGTTTTCTTTTTGGTAGGATAATATTTCAATACTTGTTCCGTCCGGAGTCAATCTATATATAGCTTTATGGTCACCTTCAACTTCAGAATAATAATACAATCTGTTATCTGCGAAATTGATGTAAGCACCGGGTGAAGTTGTAAGAGTTGTCCTTTTATTACCGTTTAAGTCGGTTCTAAATATAACGTTTGATTTTTCATAAGCGGTATAAAATATATTATTTTGATAAACGTTAAGGCTCCAACAATCTTCCGCAATTATAAGCTGTCTATCGGATCCGTCAAATTTTATACTGTATATTTGATCGTAATCGGAACGATTTATATAATAGATACGATCATCCCAAATATTGATATAGCGAACACTGTCATCGCTTAATTTGGTAATTTGTTTACCGTCGGCTGTGGCTCTGTATAATCTGTCGTTATCATTTCTGTCTATAAAGTACATCATTCCGGTTTTATCCACGACCAAGCCCCAAGTGGATCTGTCGACCAGCTTCACCAAGCCGCTTCCGTCGAGGCCTACCCGATATATATAAGCGTTATCGGCATCATTAGAAAAATATATCATATCGTTTACAATGTTAATGTCATAAGCCGAGGCTTCAACCAGCAAAGTCATTTGTTCGCCCAATTGGTTTACCGTGTATATATTTCCATTATCCGAGTAATTCATGAAATACAAGGTGCCGTTATAATAATTTAAAAATCTTGCGGTGGTATCTACTATCATCTTTTTTTCTCCGTTTTGCCTGTTGATTGAATAGATCCTTCCGTGTTTATACATATCCACATAGTATATAAAGTTATCACCTTCTGCAACCAAACCGCTGTTGGCGATATTCCCCGGAATGTTTCCGACGTCATTCGGTATTATATACCCGTTATCTTCGGTGGGTTGTTTGAGTCTTGCAGTTTCTCTATTTTCGGTACATGACGTTACCAATATCGAAACCGTTATTATTAGTAAAAATGTTAACACTTTTATATTTTTTTTCATCATAAATTCATCCGTTTCTTAAGTTTGGTTTTTGTACTCTTATAATTATATCATACAGTAGGTTACCTGAAAATATGAATTTAATTAAATCATTGGAAAATGAGTAATACCAATTATATTATTGGCCTATAACTTTGCTTAACACCCGTAAGAAGTTCCCGGAGGTTATGGCTTTAACTTGCTCTTCGCTATAATTTAACCGGTAAAGCCGGTTTATTAAATCCGGAAAACATTCTACACCTTCAAGACCTTTAGGAGTTTGTTCTATTCCGTCAAAATCCGATCCGAAACCTACGTGTTCGTATCCTATCAATCCTGCTATATACTCGATATGAAGCAATACATCGTTAACGGTCGCTTTTGAATCTTCTCTTAAAAACGAAGGATAAAAGTTTATGCCCACTACACCCCCGTTATCTTTTAAGGCCGCTAATTGCCAATCGTCAAGATTTCTTTTATGTACACATAACGTCTGAGCATTTGAATGCGAGGCTATTACAGGTTGTTTGGTGAGTTCCAGCACATCCCAAAAACCTTTTTTATTTATGTGGGATAAATCTATAACCATCCCTATCCGGTTCATTTCTTCTATGACCGATCTACCGAAAGATGTCAATCCGGTGCCGGAATCGTCTGATACACCCTCAGCTATTTGATTACGAAAATTCCATGTAAGACCTAAAGAACGTACGCCTAATCTATAAAACGTCCTAAGTACCGATAAATCTTTAGATAATGCGTCTCCTCCTTCTATAGATATTATTGCCGCGACTTTTCCCGAATCGGTTATTTTTTGAATATCCGAAACAGAATATGCAATATCTATATATTCATTATACAATTTAACATTTATAAACAAATTATCAATCATTTGTATTGCATTTAACAAAGCATGAGTGGAAAGTTCGGGTCGTATAAACGCTGCAAAAAACTGTACACTTTTTCCGTTTTCAACCATTCTTTTTACATCCAAGTGACACGAATTTCGATACAAATCCTTTTTGTCATAACTTATTTTTAAAAGGGTGTCGCAATGAGCATCCAAAATTATCATACCGTACCTCCGTTATCTTTTATTATATCATATAGAGTTTTACATATAAAAATGCCTTATTACATGTAATATCAAAATACAATAAAAACGAAAATATAAGACCGATGTAATATTTAAGGTATTATTGAATCTTCCGCAATCGGATAGTAAGATATATAAAGTATATGGGTTTTCGGCTTATAAAATCGTATGTATATAAAATAAATTAGGTTAAATTAAAATTATATTTATAATGTTTATTAATCCGATGTAAATTTGTGATACGATTTAGGATATATAATATATTAATGAGTGTCACCGGTAAGAAAGGATGATTATATGACTAAAGTATGTTTATCGGTTTTTACAAAACCATGGAAGGATATTTCATTGGATCGGTTATGTGAACATGTGAAAGCTTTGGGGTTTGACGGTGTCGAATACCCGTTAAGGGAAGGATTCCAAATTGAACCCAAAGAGGGTGCGGAGGGAATTATCCGATTGGCTGAAACAATGAATAAGTATAATCTGAAAATTACCTCTATAGCCGGGAATATCGGTTTTGATATGACTCCCGACGGTTACCATCCGGATTGTACCACAAAAGAGCTGTTTGAAGGATGTAAATACGCATCCGTACCGATAGTGAGAATAATGTTAGGTTACGATAAAAGCAAGGGTTTCGCCGCTAACTTTAAAGATTTTAAAATGAAAATGGATGCGGTTTATCCTCTTTGTGTAAAGAATAATGTTACAGTCGGAATACAACACCATTGCGGGTATTATGTTTTCGGTCCGGCAGAGTTGTATCTTTTGGTAAAAGATTATGATCCTAAGTATATTGCAGCGGTATGGGATTCGGGGCATAACGGTTTATCAGGTACAGAACCCGATATTTCATTGGATATGTTGTGGGATTATTTGTGTATGGTGAATTTTAAAGCCGGTTATTATCGATTGATAACCGGAGAGCAAGCACGGGAAGCAGTATGGAAAGCCTATTGGACAACGGGCAGGCACGGCAACGGGTCTTGGTCTCAAGCGGTTAAGTTTCTGAAAAATAAGGAATATGACAAAACCGTGTGCATGACAGCTGAGTACAGTGATACCGTTAATGTAAACGAATATATAAAAGAAGATATCCGGTATATAAAAGAATTGTTTTATGGTAATTAAAGCCATGGTAGTAACCTTAGATTATAATAAATGGTGGAGATGACGGGATTCGAACCCGTGACCTCTTACATGCGAAGCAAGCGCTCTCCCAACTGAGCCACACCCCCGAAAGTGGTGGAGCATACGGGACTCGAACCCGTGACCCCCACACTGCCAGTGTGGTGCGCTCCCAGCTGCGCTAATGCCCCATCTGTAAACATATATATTGTAAATGAGATTTTATTTTAAGTCAATGGCAATTTTGAAATAACTTTTAGTGTTTTTAACCGTCCGAAATCGGGTATCATACTTATTTATAATGCTTATATGTCATAATAACAATTGATAACAGGTTATATATAGATCGATACATGTAAATATATTTTTAATATATACCCGGTATGATATGATATTATAAAAAAAGGAGAGAAAGACTATGAACATAATTTATATACACACCCATGATATGGGAATATTTAATCAAGCTTACGGGTTTAATATTCCCACCCCCAATTTAATGAATTTTGCCAAAGAGGGAACATTGTTCAGAAGAAACTATTGTGCAAATCCTACGTGTTCCGCAAGCAGAGCGGCTATGTTAACCGGGGTGACACCACACCAATGTGGTGTTACAGGGCTGGTCCACAGAGGCTTTTCTTTAGATGATCCTACAAAGCATATGAGTAATTTCTTAAAAAATAACGGTTATGAAACAATTCTTTGCGGAGTACAACATGAAATAGATAAAAAGGGAAAATATTGGGAAGAAATCGGTTACCAAAAATATTTAACAGGAAAACAAGATGCCAAACCTTTCAACGGGTTTTTAAATCAAGATATAAAAAACGCCGAAGCCGTAGTGGAATACTTAAATGAAAGAGAAAAAGATAAACCGCTTTTTTTATCGTTCGGGATGTCGGTCACCCATAGGAAATTTATAAATGAGGATATGGGTATAAACCCGGATTACATAACGGTTCCTGCTGTTTTATATGATAATCCGGAAACCAGATTGGATTTTGCGGAATATATGGCTTCTGCGGCGGTTTTGGACTATTGTTCGGGATTGGTTTTTGACGCTTTGAAAAAAAACGGATATGATAAGGATTCTTTTATATTTTTTACTACCGATCACGGTATTGCTTTTCCAAGGATGAAATGTAATCTGTTAGATACCGGAATACAGGTTTCATTGATTATAAAATGTCCCGAGAATGATATGAGAGGACGTGTGGTTGATTCTTTGACTTCTCATCTTGACATATTTCCTACAGTATGTGATTATGCAGGTTTAACCGCCCCGGAAAGATTAATCGGAAAATCTTTAATGCCGATTTTAAAAAAGCAATGCGATAAGGTTAGAGATGAAATATTTGCCGAAATAAATTACCATGCGGCATTTGAACCTACCAGGTGTGTAAGAACCGAAAGATATAAATATATTAAGTATTTTGGAGATTATCCGTTAATTGTGGGACCTAATTGTGATAACGGGTATTCGAAGAGTTTTATGGTCAATCAAGCAGGTTTTTTAGAGGAAGAACACTTACAAGAAGCACTTTTCGACTTATATTCGGATCCTTGCGAAAAGTTAAATCAAATTGACAATCCGAAATACTCACAGATTGTTTACGATATGAAAAACAGGTTAAACAATATAATGATTATGACCGAAGACCCCTTGTTAAAGGGTAAAATTCCCGCACCGGAAGGCTCGTATTTAGATAAACCCTACCATCCTGCGCCTGACTATAAAACCAAGATATCGTTAATAGCCGCTATGGCTGAAAATTATGTTATAGGTAATGACGATAAGATACCTTGGAGAATACCCGGGGAGCAGCTGCGTTTTAAGGACTTAACAGTTGGAAAAACCGTTATTATGGGTAGAAAAACATATGAATCCATAGGAAAGCCTTTACCGGGTAGAAAAACTATCGTTGTATCAAGAACAAAAAATTATAAATTTGACAATTGTATAACCGTATCATCTTTATATGACGCTTTGATGACGGTTAAAGGAGAAGAAGAAGTGTTTATTGCAGGTGGAGGCAAGGTATATGAGGAGAGTTTACGGTTGGCGGATAGGATATATTTAACTGTAGTTCACCGATGTATTCCGGGTAATACTTTTTTCCCGGAAATTGATAAGGATATGTTTCAAGTGACCTATGAAAAAAGGGTTGAAGGAGACATACCTTACACATACTATACTTACGAAAGAATCGAATGATATATATTGCAAGTGCTTTAAAAGTTTATGAAACTAAAAATCCAATAAATAATTTAGAATTATGAGGTGTTAATATGAAAGCTTGTGTTTTATTAAGTCCGGAGCGATTGATTTGCAAAGATATACCAAAACCTGTTATAAACCAAAACGAGGTTTTGGTTAAGGTTATGGCTTGTGGTATATGTGGTAGTGACTTGAAATATCTAAAGGGTGAAAATCCATGGGCTCTTCACACATTAGGAGAACACAGGGATAATCCGCCTAATATGGTACTAGGACATGAATTTGCAGGAATTGTTTGTGAGGTGGGACATGAAAAATACGCACGGTTGTTAAACAAGAGAGTTGCAGTGGAACCTTACAACACATGCGGAGCATGTGAATTCTGTAGAACGGGAAGATACAATCTTTGTAAAGATACAATTCATATAGGACACGGAGCCGGTTGGGGCGAAATGGAGTATTATCCCGGGGGAATGGCTCAATATTGCAAAAGTTGGGCGACTCATGTCTATGAATTACCCGATAATATATCATTTGTGGATGCGGTGGTTTTAGATCCCCTGGCGGTGGCTGTTCATGCGGTTTCGGTTTCAAACTTCAAACCGGGAATGAGAGCTCTTGTAATGGGCGCGGGGCCCGTAGGCTTATGTATTTCATCGGTATTGAAGGCACATGGTTGTGACTGTGTTTTTATTACGGATATAGTAGAAAATTTATTAAAGTTTGCCGATCGACATGGAGCGGGAATTGTTTTAAATTCATTGAGTTGTAATATTGTCAAGGAAGTCATGTCTTCTACCGGTGGGTTGGGCGTTAACAGAATCTTCGATACGGTAGGGAAAAAGGAAACATTAAACGACGGTATGAGATGTCTCTGTGAAAGCGGTGTGTTTGTCAGTCTTGTAGCGGGAAAAAATCCGGTTAATTTTTCATTGTCAATGTTAAGTGGTGAAAGAAGCGTCACAGTAAGCGCTAATAATTTGTATGACGATTTTTTAGAGGCGATACGTTTAATGAATACCGGTAAAATCGACTTTGGAAAGATGGTAACTCATACTTACGGAATTGATAATGTAAAAACAGCGTTCGATACGGTTATAAATAAAGATGTAACAAATGCGGTAAAAGTTGCGATTCTGCCATGGGAATGAATTTGTTATCTTATAACAGCATTCTTCAGCTAAAACTTTAATTCTATTTAAAGTGAAATAATAACAATTATTTATAATGATTTTTTGCATAAAAAACAAATCATGTCAAATAATAATTGTGAAATTCAAACATGAAAGGAGTAATTTTAATGACACAATTAAATGAACTCGAGTTGCAGAATCTCAGACATCTTATCGGAGCACATGAAACTTCTTATCAAAAGCTGAGTGCATTCGCAAGTCAATGCACGGACCCGCAAATAAAAGCGATGTTTGCAAAATCAGCGCAAGATGCATTGCAAACAAAACAGAAACTACTCTCGTTTTTGGGTTAAAGAAAGGGTGAATATATTATGAATGAAAAAGATATGGTAAACGATGTATTGACACAGGTAAAAAGTAGTATGACGGGATATACCACAGTATTATCGGAAGCATGCAACCAACAATTCCGTCAAGAAATTAAAACTATGAGAGATAACTGTGAAAAATTCCAATATGATTTATATACAATCGCTGAACAAAAAGGTTATTATCAACCTGCCGGACCTGCAAATCAAAGCGAAGTTCAACGTATTAAAAATTCCTTTACCTCTTAAAAGCTTTACGCTTTACAAAAAACGGCGGTCGATTCTTATTGACCGTCTTTTTGTTTACAATAGGATACATTTTTAAACTTGATTTTATAATGTATACCGGCCCGAGGACGTTCGATGCGAACTCGGGCTTTATTTTGCCTGTTAAGTATAATTGATATATACATATAGAAATCTTTGCAATCTATTACAGTATATATTATAATGTAAGAAGGGGAATAAAGTTTTAATCATCAGGAGGTCGGCTATGCAAAATATTCGTGATAGTATGGAAGCGGTTGTTCAAAACATCGAAAAAGTGATCATCGGTAAAAAAAATTGTATCGAGTTGCTGCTCATCGCTCTTTTGTGTGAGGGGCACGTATTAATCGAGGATGTTCCGGGGGTAGGAAAAACTTCACTTGTATCGGCTCTTGCCAAGTCTTTGGATTTGGAATTCGGCCGGATACAATTTACACCTGATATTTTACCTTCGGACATAATGGGCATGAACATTTTCAATAGGAAAATCGGAGAATTCGAGTTTCATCCCGGAGCGGCTATGACTAATATACTGCTGGCGGATGAGATAAACAGAACCACACCGAAAACACAATCCAGCCTGCTTGAAATAATGGAAGAAAAGCAGGCTACTGTAGATGGGGTTACATACAAAATGAAATCACCCTTTATGGTATTGGCAACACAAAACCCAATTGATTATCTTGGCACATATCCTCTCCCGGAGGCACAATTGGATAGATTTTTTATGAAGATAAAAATCGGTTATCCGGGTATGGATGAGGAGATTCAGATAATAAAAAGGTTTCAAACCGGAAATCCTTTGAGTAAATTGGAGCCTGTCTGCAAGAAAGAAGATATATCCGATATGCAAACGGCTGTAGACAATGTAATCATAAAGGATGTAGTACAAGAGTATATAGCGAAAATTGTAAGGGAAACCAGAGCAAATCAGGATGTACAATTAGGAGTCAGCCCCAGAGGAGGTATAAATCTGGCAAAAGCTGCAAAGGCAAAGGCTCTTTATGAAGGAAGAAATTATGTTGTTCCTGACGATGTTAAGAAAATGGTTGTACCTGTGTTGGCTCACAGAATAATTGTAAAACCTCAAAGCAGTTTAAAAGGATTGACTGTAAACGGAATATTGGGAACCATTTTAGAGGCTATTCCCGTTCCCAGATAAAAAAGGATTGAAAGGAATAAATACCGTGTTTAAAAAAATATTTTACGTTTTGTTTTTTCTTACGGTACTGTTCTTGGCGATGTATACCAATATAAATGAATTATACATTTGGACGTATATTATTGCGGGGATTCCATTGGTATCTTTTACACTTCTGGTTATCGCCATATACAGCATAAAATATACCGAAAGCATAAATGATAAACGAGTTGTTCGCGGGGAAAGCATTCTTTATAACTTAAATATGTTTAATGAGGACTTTTTTCTTTATCCGTATATCCAAACCAATTTCTTCGTTGACAGCCACTTTAACCGGGAGTTGTTTTCAACCGGGTACATATTTTTGTTTCCGCACAAAGAATATAAGGTGGAAAAAAACATTTTATGCAATCATATAGGTGGATTCAACATTGGTATTAAAGATTTTGAATTCAGGGATTATTTCGGATTCTTTTCTATAAAAGCACCGAACAAAACATCTACGAAATTTGTTTATGTGCTCCCAAAGATTCATTATTTATCCAAATTTGCATCGGTGCAAGGAAACATTGAGGAAAAGGTTATAGTTTCCGGTCAAAAGGGCATGTTAGAAGATTATACCGAAATAGAGTCCATTGATGAATACCGACCCGGTATACCCTACAAAAAAATTCATTGGAAAGCGTCGGCTGCCAAGGACAAATTGTATGTAAAAGAGTTTTCTCATCCGAATGATATATCGGTTAGCATGTATGTAGATATAAATCTGGAATATTTCAATGATGAAGAAATGTTAACAGCGAAAGATATTGTTTTAGAATCCGCATTGTCAATCGCAGGTTACTGTGTTACGGGTAATATAACCTGTAAAACATTGATGAACGATGTTAATATGTCTGATTATGCTATCACTACATCACAGGACTTTGATAAGTTTTATAATTTCATGGCGTTTTTAAATATGGAAGAGTCTCTTCCATTTGAAACCATGATGAGAAATTATTATAACAGAAACTTTGCTACCAGAGATGTAATTATAGTATCGGGTAGTCTTACCGACTACCTGATGGATCTGATAATCGAGTTAAAAACGGCAGGTATAAATGTCATACTGGTATGTCCGTTTTTAGGTACACAAGAAGTATTGAATAAAAACAGTATATTTATTGATACGTTGAGGGATAAGAAAATAACCGTTTATGCCGTTTCATCGGCTGATGAAATCGGAACGGTTCTGCAATCGTAAAGGAGGTAATATGGAAAGAAAAAAATATAAAAATAATATAGTAATTGATATCCTCGCTTTTTTGTTTGCAGTTGCGGCATCAAGTGCATTAATGGTTTCGCTTTTAATTCCCGCAGACCTGAAAACCGTTACGATTGTAAGTTTAATAACGATATTCCTGTTGACATTTATGTTTACAAATAAAAAAACCGCTACCGTGTCTTTAGTATTATTAGGTATTGCCGCTATAGTGTCGGTCGTTGTGATCAATAGAGGCGGGTCTGTTCCTATTGTGCAACAAACAATCCATGATTATGTTAAATGGGTAATACAAGCGGTGACGGCATTAAGGCCGGAAGTTAAATTATTTATCGATATAACAAGGATACTGATAACAGTATTAACAAGCTCGGTATGTTATTTCTTTATTATAAAAAAAATAAGTATGATACCTTTGCTTATTGTGTTTATGCCTGTTTATATTGTCCCATATCTTAATCAGGGGGTAACAGGATTTTTCCCTATGCTTGCAGGCGCGGTTGTAATGGTTATTTTATTTGCCATATCGGTATTTAGGGCTCAAGGCGTTTCATTTTTCAAAGAAGGCGATATAAAATTCGAGTTGAAATATTTGTTACATATCATCCCCATGGTATTATTTTTAGTTATCGGTTCTTGGGGTTTATCCCATGCACATAGACAAAACCGATCCTCGCAAATGGATCAAACGGTTCGTAAAATTGAGAATAAGTTAGAAGAATGGAACATAATTGTGGATAAACAATTTGAGTTTGGTGGTGAATTTACTCTACAATCATCCGGTTTTCAACAGGGAGGAACGTTAGGAGGAAATATACTTGAAAAAAACGATCTGGCAATGATTGTCGAATCGAGCGAACCGGTTTACTTAAAAGGGTCGATCCGTGATATATATACGGGTTTTTCATGGAAGCCGGGGTTAAGAAGAGCGACAATAATAAGAAGCGTGAATTTGGAACACTATGTGACCGACACCTCATTCTCTGATCGAAAAGTATTTGAAGCGGCTATGCGAGCCATTAATTTTAACCTGGAAAGGGCTGATTACGATACTTTCTTTAAAGAAGGAAAAGTTGAAATAGCCCATTACGGCTTAAAAACCAACACATTGTTCTACCCTGATAATTTGGTATATGTGGAGCTTGCCAAACAAAACAATAGAAAAATTAGAATTAATAATAACGGAGAGTTATTTTTTCCATTTAATGTGGTTTCAAATTCAAGGTACACCATTGGATATAGAACCTTTGTCACAGGTAATCCGTATTCTGAATACATATTACAAAACCTTGAAAAGGGTATTTTGGATGAATGGCTGGAAAGATCAGAAAATATACCTTTAAAAGAAAAGTATGAATACATATATGACAGGTATGTGTCGGAAGATAATATTTCTAATAAAGTCAGGGAATTGGCTTCGAGTATTACAAAAGAAGCGACGAATCGTTACGATAAAGCCAAAGCAATAGAATCGTATCTCAAAGATAATTTTAATTATACACTATCTCCCGGTGGAGTACCTGCGGATGCTAATTTTGTAGATTATTTTCTTTTTACCGGTAAAACGGGATACTGCACTTATTATGCCAGTGCTATGACTGTAATGCTTCGTTCTTTAGGTATACCGGCAAGATATGTAGAAGGGTATGTAGCAAAAACCGAAAATAAAATGGGTCGGAGTTATTCGATACTTCAAAAAAACAGTCATGCTTGGGTTGAAGTGTTCTTTGAAGGTGTAGGATGGATTGTTTTTGAACCTACTCCTGCGGAACAAATTGCTGTGGTTCCCGGTGAAGGTGAATCTTCAGGGGATGTTACAGGTGAAACGCCGGATAATGATCTTGATATATGGGAATGGGACGAAGGCTATCTTGAAGAGTATTTTGAACTACCGGATATGGGATATATTGATGATGATAAATGGGATATTCCCGGTAATACATTTGATCCTAAAGAAGATATACCTTGGTTATATATTTTATATGCCATCGTGGGTATAGCCGTGTTATTCTATCCTGTGAAAATTATATTAATTAAAATCAAGTTGTTGGCTGACAGGAAAAAGAGTGCGAATCATGCCGTTTTAGCTTATTATAACCGCATCTTAAAACTTTTGGACATAGCAGGCTTAGGTGTTCGTCCCGGTGAAACATTGTTTGAGATGACCGATAGGAAGCATATAGTCATAAAGTCGGGTGGGAAAGAACTCAAAAAAGCGACTGAAGCATACTTGTCGATAAGATTTGCGGATATGAAACGAAACGCAAAGGATTTTCAAAATGTTTATTTTGTTTATAAAAAAATAAATGATAATATCAGGTTCTTTTTGGGACCGGGAAAATTTTTCGTCAGAAGGTATATAAAAGGATTTAAAATATGGTAATATTCATTGACTGTATATAAGTGTAAATTTTTTAGTAAATGGTAATAATGAATAGATAATATTATAAGATGATGATTTCACTGCAAAGATAGGTAAATTGCAGTGAAATCATATTAAATTTTTAGCAAAAAAATTATTGCATTTATACGGGTATGGTATAATATATGACATTATAAAACGAACGGAGAGAAATAACACATGTCAATAGGAAACTTTTACATTACTACACCGATTTATTATCCAAGCGATAAGCTTCATATAGGACATTCATATACAACTGTGGCGGCTGATGCCATGGCAAGATATAAAAGGTTGAAAGGTTACGATGTTATGTTTTTGACCGGTACGGATGAGCACGGCCAAAAAATACAAAGAATAGCGAATGAAAAGGGAGTGACACCGAAAGAATATGTTGACGGAATCGTAAGCGGTATAAAAAAGTTATGGGAATTGATGAAGATCAGCAATGATAAATTTATAAGAACAACAGATTCATACCATGAGAGGACAGTGCAAAAAATTTTTAAAAAGTTATATGATAAAGGCGATATCTATAAAAGCGAGTATGAAGGCTGGTACTGTACACCTTGTGAATCCTTCTGGACACAAACGCAGTTAAGTGAAGGAAAATGTCCGGATTGCGGCAGACCTGTGGAATTGACTAAGGAAGAAAGTTATTTTTTCAAATTGTCGAAGTATCAAGACCGATTGATACGATATATAGATGAGCATCCCGAGTTTATACAACCTGAATCCAGACGGAATGAGATGATGAATAACTTTCTTAAAAAAGGTTTGGAGGATTTATGTGTTTCAAGAACCGGTTTTAACTGGGGAGTTCCTGTCGAATTTGACAAAGGCCATGTGGTATATGTATGGATAGACGCTTTATCAAATTATATAACCGCTTTAGGATATTTAACAGACGATGAGACATTGTTCAATAAATACTGGCCGGCGGATGTTCACTTGGTAGGAAAAGAAATTGTCCGTTTCCATACCATAATATGGCCGGCAATGTTAATGGCATTGGATTTACCATTACCTAAGCAGGTATTTGGTCACGGTTGGTTGGTACTTGCAGGTGGTAAGATGTCAAAATCAAAAGGCAATGTAGTTGATCCCGCAGTTTTAGTTGATAAGTACGGTTTGGATGCAATAAGATATTTCTTGCTACGTGAAGTTCCCTTCGGTTCGGACGGTTTATTTTCGAACGAAGCTTTAATCGGGAGAATAAATTCCGATTTGGCAAACGATTTGGGGAATTTAGTCAGCAGAACGGTTGCTATGATCGATAAATATTTTGATGGGGTCATACCGGAAGATAAAGAAAAAGGTGAATATGACGATGATCTTATAGAAACCGTAATGAGTGTGCCCGGACAATTTGATAAGTTGATGGATGAATTGGAGTTCGGTTCAGCTTTGATAGAAATATGGAAAGCGGTTTCGCGTATGAATAAATATATTGATGAAACAACCCCGTGGATTTTAGCCAAAGATTCAAAGTATAATGCAAGGCTGGCTCAAGTAATGTATAATTTGGCCGAAGGGATCAGAATAATATCAATACTAATTCAACCCTTTATGGTTGAAACACCTGCATTGATCCGGTATCAGACAGGCATTGAAGATCAAAGCGAAACACAGTGGGACAGTGTATATAGGTGGGGAGCTTATAAATCTACAAATCGTGTACAAAAAGGCAATGTAATATTCCCTAGAATAGATTTGGAAAAGGAATTGGA
Source organism: uncultured Clostridiaceae bacterium (assembly GCA_964547525.1). GTDB lineage: Bacteria > Bacillota > Clostridia > JAAYHZ01 > JAAYHZ01 > CAZJOD01. The sequence goes on along the minus strand of CAZJOD010000007.1, from coordinate 19,674 downwards.
AGAGCTTAGCAAGCTTGATATAGGCAAAGATTTGTCCAAGCAGAAAAAAACAACCAAAAAAGCTGAAACAAATGATGTGAAAAAGGAAGAACCGGTGGTGGAAAATGATAAAGGTATGATAAGTATTGAAGACTTTGCCAAAATAGATTTTAGAACGGTTAAAGTATTAGAAGCTGAAAAAGTAGAAGGAGCGGATAAATTATTAAAATTAAAAGTGCAAATGGGTGAAGAAATTAGACAAATAGTATCCGGAATCGCCAAATACTATTCTCCGGATCAATTAATTGGGAAAAATTTAATTTTGGTTGCAAACCTAAAACCTGTTAAACTAAAAGGTATAGAATCCCAAGGCATGATACTCGCAGCATCCGATGATGATAATTTAAGCCTTATAACACCGGACAAACCGCTATCTACAGGTTCAAAAGTAAAATAGGAAAATGTAAATATCATAAAACGAACTAAAATTAACCCGAGTCCGCAT
>CAZJOD010000007.1:0-19090 GCA_964547525.1 uncultured Clostridiaceae bacterium | reverse complement strand
AAAATAGGAAAATGTAAATATCATAAAACGAACTAAAATTAACCCGAGTCCGCATTGAGCGACCTCGGGTCGGCGTACATTTATAAAACTTTGTTTTAAAAATGTATCCTAAATAAAAGAAATAAATATCATAAAACGAACTAAAATTAACCCGAGTTCGCATTGAGCGACCTCGGGTTGGCGTACATTTTTAAAATCAAGTTTTAAAAATGTATCCTAAATAAAAGAAATAAATATCATAAAACGAACTAAAATTAACCCGAGTCCGCATCGAGCGACCTCGGGTCGGCGTACATTTTTAAAATCAAGTTTTAAAAATGTATCCTATTTCAGGGATTCATAGTTTTTTCTAAAGTATTCTTCTACAGTTTTATCAATACCTTTTTTAAACGGCCCTTTAAAACCGGCCATTAGTTGTGCTCGACTTCCTTCGTAGCCACCTTCTTGTATTATCCGGTCGGATGGAATATATGTTATTGCCTCGTTATAACCCAAGAAAATCAGTTTTTTATCTTTTAGAACATTTTGAACAATCAATTTTATCTCGTAACACACTTCTCCTCCCATATACGCTAAATATAGGTCATTTGAGAGTTTTACCAAACCGGCGTGTATATCGACCACATCCTTTATTTCATCATAATGTTCAGCTACATATTTGTATCTTTCTTTCATTCCTGATGTTTCTGTTTGAGCCATCTGTTCGAATTGCTCTTTGCTTAACGCCTCTATTTCTGCCGGAATAATAAAAGAGACCGCCTTTAAAACAGGTTGAATTTTTTCATATGCGGCTTTATTAATAACGGACTCTATAGCTGCTGTCATAGATAGTGCCATTCTGTCTACTTCCTCAAAAGAACACGGATTGAACTTGTTTCCTTTTGCACTTATCAAAGGACGCATATTCCCTGCGGAGCCTTGCAGAAAACCCGCTATACAACCGTAGTATTTTGCTTCTAACAGTTGGTTGATCCTACCGGGATACTCGGATGATATGAATAATGTTGTTGATAATGTCACCGGATGACAGGAATAATTATAAAATATTCCGCGAATATCACCGTCGGAATCCTTCAAAATCAACATCCATAAATCTCTGTCTTTTATAGCGTCATAATTAGGAGCCATAATAACTTCGTTATCAACGATTTTTCTTCTGTTAACGTTCCAATCTCCTGTAGAGACCGCATAATACGCATCTCCGTCGAAAAGATTCAAAAACACCTTGTCAATGCAGCATTTAGTACGCTCAAATAGAAAATCTTCGTATATGAGCTTATTATCTCTTTGTTTAAATGATTTTACTTCAGGTCCGGCATGGGTATGTGAATAAGAAATGACAACTTGCTCTTTTTTTATACTGTATTTAGTATACAAATAATCTTGAATTTTTTCGTTTAGTATGTGGCTGAATTGTATTATATCAAAACCAATAATAAATGTTTGATCTGTTTCGTTTTTCATTAGACAGGCTTTTACATACAAATCGTCATGAATTCCTTTAAACGTTTCGGTTCGGGAGGCGTACCCGGCCATTTTCGATAATACACAGGGTGTAACCATTTCTTTTGCAATACCTAATATCATTAATGAAACCTCCTATTATTTAATCTAAAATTTCTATTATTGGGCAAGGCTTTTAAAAAAAGCCGCTCTGGTTTTGTTTTGATTGGATTCAAAGTGTTTCCATTGGTTTCTGACATCAAAGTTCATTACAAGCTGAGGATTCAAATCCACAAATTCGATATTCAAGCTGTTACATAATTCAATCATCTCACATAGCAGTATGGCATTTATGCCTTTGCGTCTGTAATCCGGTCTTACCGCAATTAGCAGAAGCTCTAAGCGAGAAGGATGCTTCAATGTCCTCATGATCTCGAATAGACCTAACGGAAAAATCTTTCCTTTATGTTTTTTCATTGTTTTGACCAATGACGGGAATCCTAGCCCGAAAGCTATAGGTTCACCTTCACTATCTTCAATAATTCGTATGTATTTAGGATCTAAAACCGAAAAGTATTGTTTTACATAGTAAGAAATTTGTTTCTCCGTCAACTCAACAACACTGTAAAGATCTTTGTAACAAATATTTATTAAATCAAATATCTTTGGAGCGATCTCTTTTATATCTCCCTTATCTTTTATTTCTCTTATGGTAACTTTGTTTCTGGTTTTAGCATATTCCGATACACTCTTTAAAGATTTAGGTACTTCTTTAGGAATTTTTACTTCGTATTCAATCCACTCCGCGTCTTTTATATAACCTAGTCGGCTCAGGTATTCAGGATAATAGGGATGGTTATAAAGGGTGGTAAATGTGCCCATACGTTCAAATCCTGTAATTAACATTCCTTCGGGATCCAGGTCGCAAAAACCGAGAGGTCCGTGGATTCCTTCCATTCCTTGTTCTTTTAAATAATTTTCTGCGGTCTCGAATAATTTTTTCGCCACTTCAAAATCTTCTATAAAATCCACAAACCCAAATCGACCATATTTCTTATTCCATTTTTGGGTATACAGGTCATTTATAATTACTGCAATTTTACCGGCGATCTCTCCGTCTTTGTATGCTAAAAATAATTTAGTTTTACAATGCTCATATGCCGGATTTTTATCGGTTTTGAGGGTATTATATTCGTCCGAACGAATTCCCGGAACAAAATACGGGTTCCCTTCATATAAACGGTATGTAAACTTTACAAAATCCCGTAATTGCTTTTTAGTTGTAACCTCTTTAATTTCTATCATTTTTTCACACCCAATATAAAATAATTTTGACAACATTATATCATACACTATTACTAAATAAAATAGGAAAGATTTTTACGGTCTAGAAAAAATATCTGTAAATGATGTACCACAAAATTTATGTTTGATTCTATGAAGCTGTTTAACTTCAAAATCATACTAATGAGAAATTTTTTGTGTTATAATAATAAATAAACTAATGGATGGAGAGTAAATTGCATGTGGTTTTTCATTACCGTTTTGTCCTTGTTTTTTATTTTGTTCTTATATTTTAATATCGCACAATCTATAAAAATGCAAAAAAGATTTCGATTGTTGTATCATGACTGCGACCCGGTGCAATTTTTAGCCGATACAGAGAAGGACTTAAGTAAATACGGTCGTAAGGGTGAGAACAGATTTACGGGAATATTGAAATTTGATAAAGTGTTGGGATTGATATATTCGGGAAAATTTAAACAAGCATTTGGATTGCTAAAGGAATTTAGGCCTGACAAACTTCCTAAGCGTCTTCAGGTTATATATTACAACCATCTGGTAATTATTTATCTTAACATTAAAGGATTAAAAGAAACCGATAAAATAATGCAAGAACAAAAGGAACTGTTTGCATATAATAAAATGGATAATAAATTAAAAGTTACGGTCAAATGTAGATTAGCCCAATATGAATATTATAAGGGAGATTATTTATCAAGCAAAGAGTATCTACAAGAATTGACCGATATAAAAACACCTCGTTTATACAGATGTGAAGCCTTTTATTTTTTAGGTTTAATTGAATATAAGTTAGGGAATAACGAAAAAGCAAGAGAATTATTACAAAAAGCACATGAGTTATCAGGAAAGACATATATTGAACGGGAAATTGCCGGGTTGTTGAAAAATTTATAAGGAAGGGTGATCATTATGATTTTAAAGTTAAATAATCGTTTGGAGTATGCAATCGCAATATTAGCTTTGCTTGTAACTCTTTTTATAATTTTTAATATTACCGATTGGATTGTACCAAATGAAATTAACGCTTCATCCATACCTGGAAATCAAGGGGTAAAAAGAGTGGTTACCATATATAACCCGGATACATACGACGGATCTATGATTAAAAATCATATGCAAAAGATAAGTGATTCGGGTCGTTATGACAGTCTTCAATTTATATTTGTCGATGCTATACAAAACAATGCGGCATCAGGCAGATTGAAAGTATCTTTCGACACCGACTATATTATATACTTTTTGAATGAAGACGGAGAATTCTTTTGGTACATAAATCATGCCTTTTAAAGTACAACAATATATAATGCATTATCTCAATACCTTAAGGTGGAACAAAAAGCGGCCGGATAATAAAAAGAGCTTATTAGGCTCTTTTTTGTATAAATATAAGAGAGATTTCATTGTAATCACGCATTTGCTATGAACCGGCGTTAAAATCAAACCGTCTTGGATTGGATTTTCGATATCACGACATAAGGTATATCGGTTCAATGTTCGTTAATCGCAATAAAATAAGAGAATCTTTGTTTGCAATTGATCTCTATTTTTGACCTTCATAATCGTTTTAACAAAGATATGATTTCTTTTGTCATAATGTAACCGCTCTCCGGCGCCGCGCAAGTATAGGAGGTAAGCGAAGGTTCATATCCTCCTTGATCAAAAGCTTCTCTTACCGGGACATAACCGATGCTTCCGTTGGATAATTCAGCTGTTATATTATTTTTAAAAGGAGAGTTCTTTTTTATGTCCAATCCGAATTCCACAAAGATTTCACCGGGGAGCGCCACTATGGCAAGATCACCGATTGACATTACTTGAAGTTCAGCTTCTAAATAAGGCTTGGGATTTTCATATATTTTGATAAGCTCCAACTCATTAAATAATTTTCCCGAAGGGTTATTTTTTATTTTTTCGTATGCTTCTAGTACGGCACTTTGATTCGGTTTTCTTGTATTAAAACGAATAACCGAAGATGCGTAATTAACACTGCAATCAGATGCAGTTACGATTTTTTCACGTGTTTTTAATATTTCATACGCCAAAACACGGCCCATATAATCGCTGTAAGCCTTACCGCTTGATGAAGGCTTACCCTTTTCCAGTTTAAAATTAATATGATTAATATTCCCGCAAGTTCCTGTGTAAAAAATACTTATCACATGTTCTCCCAAATTTCGGGAAACCGTACGAGCTATTTCGCCGGGGTAATCTGCACTGTATTTGGTTCCTCCCACCACATCCAAATGACATGCATAGTTTGAAAGAACAGCTACGGGAAGATCGTTCTCATCGTCAATTCTTAAAACGGTTACCTGAGGATCTATGGGCCCTAACGGTATATCAAGCTCCGGACTTTTCACAGGAGGGTTTGTCCGGTATGTTCCGTCTTTCATCCTGTATCGTCTGTTAAAGGCGATGGCGTCTTCATAACCTGCCGCCGCGCCGACTTTTACATTTTTCATGTTACTGTAGGCCATAACGATAGCATCGGATGCTCGAGTTGTTAAAAATTCCATGTATTCCGGGTCAATTTTACTTTGATACAGATCACCTACAGGAGGACCCGTATGTGTGTGTATTGCAGATACCATGACGGCTTTTTGATCCAAAGGGCATTTTAGAGCCGTTTTCTTGCGTATTTGCGCCACCGCTTCCGCACTAATAATAATAGTATCCAATACCACCGATGCAATTTTTTTGTTTCCGTCATCAAAAACGATCGCTTTTGCATACAATCGATCCAAAACTCCGTCCGACAATCGATTAAAGGTTTGTCCGGGAATATGAGAACCGAGATTCGGTGTTATATCTGTTTGAGCGACACCACATTTTAACATTAGATTATCCTCCAGAATAATAAAGTTGTTAAAAAATATTATATCACACAGGTCATTTATGGAAATACTTAATTTTTATCGGAGTTATAAGAATATTTGCGATTTTACCGGTTTTCATGGATACATAAGTCAACAAAAATTTATACAAAGGATATATAGTGTGGTATAATGATGGAAATGTAAAGGAGTGTAGACTATGAATAAAAAATTCTTCATTGTTTGTATGTTGTTACTATTTTCATTGTTTTTAACGGCTTGTGGCCAATCCGAAACATTTCAAACCGACCCTCCCAAAAAAGGAGAAAAAATCGCTGTTATCCATACTTCAATGGGAGATATAACCGTAAAGTTTTTTCCAAAATCGGCTCCGAAGGCTGTGGAAAATTTTTTAACACATGCACAAAACGGTTACTATGACGGAATGATTTTTCACAGAGTTTTAGAAAATTTTATGATACAAAGCGGTGATCCCAATGGTAACGGAACCGGTGGCGAAAGTATATGGGGTGAATCATTTAAAGACGAGTTCGACTCTAAATTGCATCACTTCAACGGTGCTTTATCCATGGCTAATAAGGGTTTTGATACCAATGGAAGCCAGTTCTTTATAGTGCAGTGCACACCGGCTGCCATGACCGATAAAATTTTAAACCTTATGCCCAAATGGGGGATGAAGGATGTGTTGATTCAAAAATACACCGAACTCGGTGGAGCTCCTAACCTTGATCATGAATTTGCTCCTAACGGGGTAGGGCATACTATTTTCGGTCAGGTGATCGACGGAATGGATGTGGTGGAAGATATCGCATCTGTAAGAGTAATTTGGAACGATGACTCTTCCGAAAGAAGCAAACCTAAGGATGATGTTTATATATTATCCATAGAAATAAAAAATTACGGGGAATGACAGTTAATAAACAGGGATTCCCGTCGTATACTTTAAGTGTTTAAAATGCCTGTGCGGCATTAATCGCATTTTTTACATAAGGAGGGTTCAAATGTATAAAAGTGTATTTTACTCGGATGAGGTACTATCTAATATACGAAAGAATTGCGATGCCATAGAAGGTTGTGGGAAGCTCAAAGATAAGTATGTTAAAGACGCCGAATATTGGATGAACTTAAGTTATGATGAGTTATGGAATCTGATATTCGATCCGAAATTGGAAAGATCGTGGATGGTTCAATCAGGTGGAACATGTCCCGCATGCAAAGACAAGGTTATTATGTATGATTGGATTATAGACGCAAAAAACAATCCTTGGAAACTCAAATGTCCTAAATGTGGTGAGATGTTCCCAAAAAACGATTTTTATGCGTACTATAAATCGGGTTTGACCAAAACCGGTAAGTTCAGCTACGGTATGGCCGATCAACGTTTGTTATACAACGCCGAAACAGGAGATAAAAACGATATGTTCGGAGTGGACCCCGGATACGGCTATAAACAAGGAGATGCCGTATGGAGGTTTATCCCCACCTATTTGGTGTACGGTCAATGGATTCAATTGATATTAGGCGGCATAATGGCGCTGTCAAGGGCATATGTTCATACACAAGAAGGAGAATATGCAAGAAGAACATTAATTCTTTTGGACAGATTAGCAGATTTTTGGCCGGAATACGATTACAATAATCAAGGATGGATGTATGAACGTTTTAATTTAAGTGTAGGGTACATATCATATGGAGTAAACGGAGCTTTTGAAGCGTGCGCTCTAGCTATGGCATATGACAGTGTGGCCAAAGAACTGTACAATGATCCTTTCATAACCGATTATTTAAAAGCAAAGCCTTCAATTTCACAAAAAGAAAATGTAAAAAAAGATGTTGAAGATATACGTAAAAATATTGAAACACGTATAATACAGGATTATTTGGATCACCCCGTGAAACTGGACAGTAATTATCCGTATACCGAAAGAGCTCTGGCGGTAGGTAAAGCGGTGTTACATTGGTGGGAGGATAAAGAAAGAGTCTTAGAGGAAGTTTATGAGATTGTCAGGGTGACTACCCTGTATGACGGATTGACCGGTGAGAGCAGCCCCGGAGGGTATGCTACAATGGGTAAACACGGAATGGCTTCCATGCTAAACTTGTTCTTGCAAGCCGACCCTGATTTGATTGCAAAAGCTTACGAAAAGGTACCTAAAATTTACGATGCGTACAGGTTCCACATAGACATACACTGCCTTGACAGGTATTATCCCACTTTAGGTGATGATTCTTATTTTTGCCGGCCTAGAGAACATTATCCTAACAGCGAAGGAGAAGAAAATGCAGTTATATGGAAATTGTTCGAATTAACAGGTGATTTTGATTTGTTAAAGGTATTGGTTCGGGGTAATAATAAATCGTCACAACACCTGTTTGACAAATTTACATTCTTAAAAGATATACCTGCAATAGAGGACAAAGTTAGGCAAGTTATAGACAATGAAGGTATTGACATAACATTAGGAAGTCTGAAAAAAGATAAATGGGAAATTGCTCTGTTAAGAAGCGGAACCGGTGAAAACCGAAGAGCCGTATGGTTTAATTTCGGTTTCGGTAAAACACATCATTGTCATGGTGATGCCATGTCATACGGTTTGTATTATAAAGGAGCGGATGTGATGACCGATTTGGGTTATCCCAATGTAGGTTTCGGTGGAGGTTGGTGGTCTAACGAGGCTAATTGGTCTATGGGCAGTATATCACATAACATAGTGACAAAAGACCATAAAGGCCAAAGACGTGTCAAAGGTAAGATGACTTTATGGTCGGTTGACGACTTTTTTCAAGTTGCCAGGGCAAATGCTCCGGGTATTATCCCGGAATCTGTTAAATACGAAAGAACACTGGCTTTAACCGATATATCCGAAGAAGATATCTATTTAACCGATGTATTCAGGGTTACCGGAAAGGCCGGATGTTATGAAAAATACACCAGAGCCAATACGGGAACTCTGGCCGTTAACGGTTTACGGTTAGATGACATTAATATGGAATATCCGCCTGATGTATTTATGAAGGACTTTAAAAAAGCGATTCCGGTTGATAGTTCCTGGAACGTTGATTTGGCGGTTGAAGATGTGTTGGGTGTATTCCCCGAAAAAGAAGTTATTCATTGGAAGTATAGAAGCTTTACAGCCGGTGAAACCATATGTATAGCAAGCAGCTGGGTTCCTCCTTCAATGGATATGCTGGCAAAAGGACATAAAGGATTTTGGATGCCCGCTCTTATCAGTATAAAAGATATAGCCGATGACCAAACGGTAACGTTTGTGTCTGTAATAGAACCTTATGTAAAGGAATCAAAGATTAAAAGTGTAGAGAGAATTGACACCGGAAATGACAGACACGTAGTTCTAAAGACGGTTTTTATAAGCGGAGCATTTGATATTATAACTTTGCTTGATCCTGACTCAAAACAAAAATGTGTGGAATTTAAAATCGGGAATATACACATCCACACCGATATGCAGGCGAGTATAATAAGATTCGGAGTAAATTCCGATATATTAAAAGTAAAAAAATCTACCGGTACTTATTTGAAAATAAACGATTCGAATGTATAGTGAACATATATAAGTATACATATGATGACCGAACATTATAATCGTGTTCGGTTATCTGTTTTTATAGTATTAATTATATGAATTATATTATTAGTGATTAATATATTGAAAGGTGTAAATTTTTAATGGATAACAGTTTTGTGTTAATGACAGGTACCGATTTAAAAGTATCTGCCTTGTGTATGGGAACGGCTACAATAGGAAGTACCTTCGATGAGAGTATATCCTTTAATTTATTGGATACGTTTGTTGAGTACGGAGGTAACTTTTTAGACACCGCTCACAATTATGCCGATTGGGCATATCCGGTCAGATCGGTCAGCGAAAAAACAATAGGCAAATGGATGAAGGTAAGGCGTAACAGGGAAAAAATCATACTGGGTACCAAGGTGGCACAAATAAATATGGAAACCATGCATGTTCGGCTAAGTGAAAATGAATTAATTTCCGATCTGGATGAATGCTTGTCATGTTTACAAACAGATTATATAGATTTGTTATGGCTTCACCGTGACGATGAAAATATTCCTGTTGAATATATAATAGATATGATGAATAAACAAGTGACAGCCGGAAAAATACGATATTTCGGTTGTTCTAATTGGTCGGCTCATAGAATAAAGCAAGCTTACGATTTTGTGTCGGAAAAAAAAGAATTTACAAGTTTTATTGCCAATCAACCTATGTGGAGCTGCGCATTAATCAATAGTGAATCGCTAAGTGATAAGACCGTAAAGGTAATGGACGACTATATGTTTTGTTTACATAAAAAACATCAATTAACAGCTGTTCCTTTCACATCACAAGCAAGAGGCTTTTTTACAAAATTACATACCGGTACCGGTACGGCATTAGATAAGATCTACGGTAGTCTTGAAAACGAGATGAGATTTGAAAGAATAAAGAAAGTTTCTCAGGATCTATCCCGTTCAATCGGTGCCGTTAGTTTGGCGTATTTAAAGTCACAACCTTTTCCGACGGTTCCGATTATAGGTTTTAAAGATAAAAACCAACTGATTGAAAACTTAAAAGTTATGGATTTTTTATTAGAGCCGGATACGGTTTTATATATAAAAGGATGCGACCTGCTGTTTTAATGAATATAGTAAGATTCTTTAGGAGTATTAACCTTTGCCCTCTAAAATATATATGTAATGCACTATTGCGATAGTTAATTAAAAAATAATTGACCCACCGGAACGGATATATTATAATAAAAAAGAATAAATGTTCTAGATGTAAGGACCATAATTATAATTGGCACTTACTTTGTAAATATAAGGGAGGAACAGTTTTTAATCTTATACCATAATAAAACGATTACGATGAAATGTTAAAGATTAAAAATTATAAATATTATGAATATACTGCAAGTATTTGATTTTGTAAAAAATAATGAAAGATTCGGCCAAAACATAACCGAGTGGATCGAAATCCCCGAAAGACAGGCGGTATATTGTGATTTTCCATTGTCAATGGACGAAAAAATTAAAAACGCCCTTATGAAAAGAAATGTTAAACGCCTTTACTCACATCAAGCGAGTGCTTTTGAGAAAGCAACCTTAGGGGAAGATATAGTGGTGGTGACTCCTACGGCTTCGGGAAAAACATTATGTTTCCATTTACCTGTGTTAGATGCGGTTTTAAAAGACAACGAGTCAAGAGCGTTGTTCATGTTCCCGACAAAAGCTTTGGCTCAGGATCAAATGCTGGAGTTACACGATTTAATAACCGAAACCGGTGTTGATGTAAAGACATACACATATGACGGAGATACTCCGCAATCTGCAAGAAAAGCTATTCGGCAAGCGGGACACATTGTTGTCACAAATCCCGATATGCTTCACAGCGGTATACTTCCGCACCATACAAAATGGACAAAATTATTTGAAAATTTAAAGTATGTGGTAATTGATGAGATCCATCATTACAGAGGGGTATTTGGAAGTCACCTGGCTAATGTAATTCGAAGGCTTAATAGAATATGTAAGTTTTATGGCTCTAACCCCGTATATATATGCTGTTCTGCCACAATAGCAAATCCTGAAGAATTATCATCAAAGATAATAGGTCGAAAGATATTTGTCATTGATAATAACGGTGCTCCCGCAGGAAAAAAACATTTACTGTTTTATAACCCTCCTTTGGTTAATAAAGAACTCGGTATAAGGAAAAGCAACATAAAAGAAGCGTATTACCTGGCCGAACAATTTGTGAAAAACGATATCCAAACCATAATATTCGCCAGGAGCAGAGTGAGGGTGGAGTTGCTGGCCACATATTTGAAAAATATCTTTCACGGAAGACTGCAGCAAGATCAAAAAATAAGGGCTTATCGAGGAGGGTACCTGCCTTTACTAAGACGTGAAATAGAAAAAGGTCTACGCACAGGTGAGATAAGAGGTGTGGTGTCCACTAACGCATTGGAGCTGGGTATTGATATAGGTGCGTTGGAAGCATGTATAATATGCGGATATCCGGGGTCGATTGCAAGTACGTGGCAGCAGGCCGGGCGTGCGGGAAGAAGGAACGGAGTGTCGGTTGCAATATTGGTAGCCGATAGTAGCCCTTTGAATCAGTATGTGATAAGTAACCCTGATTATTTTTTAAAAAGTAAAGCGGAAAACGCTATGATAAATCCTGACAACCTGACAATACTCTACAGTCATATTATGTGTGCGGCTTTTGAGCTGCCTTTTGAGGACGATGAAACATTCGGTCCTAATACATTTATAGAAATTTTAAAATACATGGAAGAAATAAAATTACTAAGGCATGTACAAAACCGTTGGTATTGGATGAGCGAGGAGTTTCCTGCAAACGCCATAAGCCTTAGAACATCATCCAACGAAAACTTCATAATCATAGACATTACCGATCCTAAAAGGAGTGTAATAGGAGAGACCGATCGCTTCAGCGCTCCTACGTTGTTGCATGAAGAGGCGATATATATTCACGAGGGAAATCAATATCAAGTTGAAAAGCTTGATTATAAAGAAAAGAAAGCTTATGTCAGAAGTGTGGACGTTGATTATTATACTGACGCAAATATAGCCGTGGAATTAAAAGTTTTAGAGGAATTCGGCCGGGACGAAGGTAAAAATACCGACAAAGCTTGGGGAGATGTTATGGTTTCGGCATTGGTTACAATGTTTAAGAAAATTAAGTTACTGACACATGAAAATATCGGTGCGGGACCTGTTAATTTACCGGAAACCGAAATGCATACCACCTCGTATTGGGTTACGTTTCCGGAAAGATTGGAAGTGGAAATGGGTAAAGACCAATTAGATACTGCATTACTGGGGTTATCCAATGTATTGGCAAATTGCGCACCCATATATCTTATGTGCGACTCCCATGATATTCATGTGGTATACCATGTGAAGTCTGTGTTTACCCAAAAACCTACGATATTTATATATGACAGTATACCCGGTGGTGTAGGTTTTAGTGAAAAGTTGTTTCAAATGCACAATCAGCTTTTTTCAGCTGCGAAAGACTTGATTGAAAGATGCGGATGTAATGGAGGATGTCCTTCATGTATAGGTGCGTCTAATGAGTTTTCCTCAAATGGCAATGCTAAAGAATCGGTTTTAGCGTTAATTCGTTTAATAGCAGAGGATGAATAAGAAATGGACTTAAAAAGGATTTTAAACGGTTACAGTTTAAATATTCCAAAAAGTGAAGAACAACCTAAGATGGAACCTTCGCCTAAAAAGGACATCGATTATGTTATGCCGGGAAAAGAAGTGTCAAACGAGCACGGTAAATATTATATGATCGAGAACTTATACCCCCTTTCATATTTTTACGGTGGAGTCAGATTCGAAAATTTGTTTGATATGAATAATGAAGTGTTTACCTGTCTTTCAGGTAACGGCTGTTTGGATGTTAATAAAATGATTTTTGTAGATACCGAAACTACAGGGTTATCATCGGGATCCGGTACGATACCTTTTCTAATAGGAACAGGAAAAATTCAAAAAGACGGGTTTTGTGTAAAACAATATTTTATGAGGGATTATAACGAGGAAGCGGCTGTATTATATGACCTTACCCAAATTTTGCAAAACGCAGAGAGTGTTGTCACATATAATGGAAAATCCTTCGATATGCCTTTGATAAATACACGTTTTATTGCAAACAGGTTCCGGCTCGATACTACCGGTTTGGTTCATTTAGACCTTTTGCATATAGCAAGGTTGTTCTGGAAAGGTTATTTTGAAAATTGTAGATTATGTACCATAGAGGAAAAAATATTAGGGGAAATCCGAATTGACGATATACCCGGAGAAAAGATTCCATTGGAATATTTCAGATACCTTGACACACGGGACGCAACGGTTATGGGTCAAGTTATAAAACATAATTTGTACGACATCCTATCTCTGGCGGCGTTATTGGTCCGGTTCTCAACTATGGTATCCAACCGAAACAATGTTGATAATATTAACGAATTGTACGGATTAAGTAAATTGTATGAAAAATGTGACGATTATATTTCGGTTATAGAGTGTCTTGAACGCACAATGCAGATCAATACGGGTGATTGGAATATAGAAACCGTCAAACGTATATCAATGTTTTACAAGCGGACCGGGAGGTATGACAAAGCGGTGGAAATGTGGAATTGTTACTATTATTCCGATAATTGTCCCTCTTTAGGTTTGAAGGTTTTTGTGGGAACCGAGCTTGCCAAATATTTCGAGCATAAAATAAAAGAGTATCGGCAAGCACTTTTTGTGGTTAATAATCTTTTAAGTCACGTTCGCGGTAAAAGTTTTTTGGGCCGAATCTACTTAAATGATCTGGAAAAAAGAAGAAAAAGACTGGAAAGAATCATTTGCAATCTAAAGACGGTATGACCGGATGTGTATTATATATAAAACATAAAAATCAACCGTGGGTTTTGGTTAAAGAAAGCATAAAAATCTAATACAGATAAAAAAATTAAGGCGGTAAAATGAAAGAAACACAACTATACAAACCGGTTAAAGAATTGTTTGAGAAGATGGGTTATACTGTAAATTCAGAAGTTTCTGATATGGATGTAACGGCTGTTCGTGGTGATGAGCTGGTGGTTATAGAATTGAAAACTTCTATGAATCTTACACTTATCCTTCAAGCGGTAAACAGACAAAAGGTAGCCAATCAGGTTTATGTAGCCATTCCGCGTCCAAAGAACAGAAGTAAACGGTTCGGTAGAGAATTTAAAGATAAAGAGTATCTTTTAAGACGCCTTTGTTTGGGTTTGATTTTAGTTGCTGTGGACAGTCCGGTACCGTATGCAAAAATAGAGATGGAACCTAAATCTATAAATGATAAGGTTGTTGTACGAAGGAATCTTGATAAAAGACAAAAAACAATAAACGAAATAAATAAACGTCACGGGGATTATAATGAAGGTGGTGTCACAGGTCGAAAAATTGTAACCGCTTATCGTGAAAATGCTTTAAAAATAGCCGGATTAATAGAAATTGCAGGAGAAATGTCTTTAAAGGACTTGAAAAATGCAGGTTGTGGTGTGAAAACCGGATCGATACTGATTAAAAACTTCTACGGCTGGTTTTTAAAAAATCATAATGATTTATATATATTGACTAAAAAGGCATCGGAGGATTTGGAACGTTACCGTGAATTGGTAAATATACTTATATACGAACATATTACTAAAGACGACCGAATTATTTGTATAAGAAAAGCCAAAATAAGTGATGCGAAAATATTGACGGATATAACATTATCCTGTGTAAACGGCCATGATAATTCTGAAGAATGTATGATAATTAAAAAATTGAAGATAACCGGTGAATATATAAAATCAAATACTTTATATGTGGCCGAAGTGGAGTGTAAACCTGTTGGGTATTGGGCAGTTGGTGAAAACAAGGACGATACATGGATCCGGTATGTTTTTAAACAAAAAGGTTATTGGTTGGATTATTTGTATGTAAAACCTGAATATATGAATTTGGGGGTAGGTAGGCGTATGTTTTCACATATGATGGAATATGCAAAAAGTAACGGTATCGATAAGATATTTGCTTTTGTAAATAATGAGGCGGCAGGATTTTTTGATAAGATGAATGCGCGCGCCGGGGAGGAAATACCGTCTGACGACAGAAATAATAAGTATAAAATATATGAAATTATCATATAACCATATATTAATTAAATGAGGAGACCGAACTATGATGAATATAACCGCATATATCGAAGGAAAAAAAATCGAAAATATAAAAACCGGGTGTGTAATAGAAGATCTGATACCTCTTAACGCTCCGGAAAATTCGTACATTATTGCTGCGAGAAAAGATAATGAAATAGTCCAGCTGAGCGAACCTGTAACCGAAGGATGCAAAATCTCGTTTATTGATATAGATTCCGGAGAAGGTGTCAGAATATATAAACGAAGTCTACAATTTTTATTAATGCTTGCTTTATACGAGATTAATCCGCGTTACAAAGTAAAAGTCAGCCATCCTGTAAATAATGGTGTTTATTGTATGTTTGAAAACGGCTTTTCTATGAATGAAGAAGAAATTCGTAATCTGGAAGAGAAGATGAAAGAACTTGTTTCTGCGGAACTGCCGGTTGAAAAAATTGTTGTTTATAAAGAAGAAGCTGTCGATATACTTAAAAAATTTGAAAGACAGGATAGAATATTGGTTCTTGACTATATGGATGAGGATATGGTTACTTTCTACAAATGTAAAGATTATTACGACTATTTTTTCAGCTCTATCGTATCTAACACCGGATATTTAAAAGTATTTTCGTTAAGTTATCATGAGGGCGGGTTAGTTATAGTTCATCCTGTCAGATACGACAGCGAGCATGTTGCAGAGCATAAACCGTCTGATAAATTATTCAAAGTTTTTTCCGAGTTTAAGAAATGGGGAGAAATTTTAGAAATCGATTCGGTCGGTCAATTGAATCGAATAGCTAAAAACCGAGAGATAAACGATATTATTTTGGTTTGTGAAGCATTGCAAGCAAAAAAAATAAACGAGATTGCAGATGAAATAACAAAGTTAGAAAAGAAGTTGATTTTAATCTCAGGTCCTTCATCATCCGGAAAGACTACTTTTTCTAAGAGGTTGGCCATATCGTTAAGAGTAAACGGTATAAAAGCCGTACCGATATCTCTTGATAATTATTATATGGACCAAAGCCTTATACCTGTAGGTCCCGACGGTGAATTGGACTTAGAACATATAGAAACGCTGGATTTGGAGCTTTTAAACAATCAATTGGCAGAAATATTCCGGTATAAGGAAGTTGAACTTCCCCACTTTAATTTTCACACAAAAAAAAGAGATCCTGTAGGGCAAAAATTCCATGCGGATGAACATACGGTAATTATAATGGAAGGCATACATGCTCTAAATAGTGAATTGACAAAAAAGATATCGGATGATTTAAAGTATAAAATATATGTAAGTGCATTAGCCACTATAAATATAGACGATCATGTTCGTATATCCACCACAGATAATCGCTTAATAAGAAGAATGGTCAGAGATAAGCAATATAGAAACACGGAGGCCGAAGAAACTTTAAAAAGATGGGCGAGTGTTCGAGCCGGTGAAAAAAGATGGATATTTCCGTATCAAGAAGAGGCGGATGTTATGTTTAATTCTGCATTGTATTATGAGCTGAGCGTTTTAAAAGCATTAGCCGAGCCTTTGTTGAGTCATATAGATAAAAATTTTCCACAATACCCGACAGTTAAAAGATTATTGGATATGCTGGATTTTTTCCATCCGGTAGATCCCAATCGCATACCTAATAATTCAATATTAAGAGAATTTATCGGGGGCAGTTGCTTTTCTCACTCACCGGAATTGGAAGATGAAAAGAAAATTGACGGCTAAAAAATATTAATTTACAGAAATTTATTCATTGTACGTTACAACATCAATTATTTGATTTCGAAAGGGATATCCAAAGCTTCGGATATCTTCTTTATTTTTTGTATGGAGTCAGATCCGGTAGATTTGAGATCGGTGTCGGGATCCGGTTCGGAATATATAAATTTTAATCCGTGATATTTACCTGTATTTTTATACAATACCTGCTTTATCAAGTTAATATGTTCCTCTCGGGATAATTGCATTTTTATATACGGGTTGTCTTTAATACCAAAAATATTTATCAATTCGTCTTTTTCATATGCCTTAGTATTCGTAAGACAATAATATAATGAGCTTTTTTCTTCGAATATCAGGTCAAGACATGCTTTCCAACAAGAGATGCATTCTTTTGTATCTTTGGTAATATTACCGGCTTTATCGGATGAGTAATTTACTTCAACGGGATTAATATGTTCAGGTACCGAATCGACATGTACGGTAGCTTTGATAATATTTTCGGTATGAATCAACGAATTATTATTTTCATTACTATGAATAGCATCTTGCTGAGATGTTTTTATTGTGTGGTTGTCAATATCCAACGATTTATTTGTGTCGGCCAATATGGGAGTTAAGGTATTTTTTGTATCGACAGGAGCAGCTGTAGTTTGATAAGTGGCATTATTTTGAAAAGTGTTTATAATATCAAGTTTCATTTCCAAACCTTTAATTCTACTTTCTAAAGTCTCATCAGAAAGGGTGACAGGTTTGTCTATGCAAATGCTTACCAACCCGGCTTCTAAAACTACTTTTGGTAATGCAGCCCATTTTATTTGATTCTCAAGTTTGGATAATTCCGATATAATAAATATAACTCTCTCGGGAGTTGTGTTTTTTGCTAATTGTTTTATATTTAGAATCGATTCACCGGACAACCTGATTATCTCATCGGGCTTATCTACCGTCATAGTTATAAGCATATTTCTAAAAAACATTATCAACTCGTCAAGTAAGACCGATACTTTTTTCCCGGAGGAAGTCACTTGGCCGATTTTTATGAACAAGTTACCGATATCGTATTGTATAATGCTTTGGCATACACTAATTATTTCATGGTCATTAACCGATCCTAACATTTCAATGACATCATCGCGAGTTATTCTACTAAAACCTGAAGACATGCATTGATCAAGTAGACTTAATGCGTCACGCAATGCTCCGTCGGCTTTTTGAGCGATAATATGCAGCGCATCGTCAGTAATATCCGCATATTTTGTATCGATTACCTTTTTTAATCTTGCCACTATACCTGATATGGATATCTGTCTGAAATCAAAACGCTGACATCTGGATAATATGGTTGCGGGTAGTTTATGCGGTTCGGTGGTAGCTAATATAAAAATAACGTGAGAAGGCGGTTCTTCCAAAGTTTTTAGCAAGGCGTTAAATGCACCGGTAGATAACATGTGAACTTCATCTATAATATATACCTTGTATTTTGCGGTAGTAGGGAGATATTGTACTTCTTCTCTTAGTTCTCGAATATTATTAACGCTGTTATTTGATGCCGCATCGATTTCAACCACATCACGAATAGTGCCGGAGCCGATTCCTTTACATGTATCACAAGCATTACACGGATTGCCGTTTTGATGATTTTCACAATTAACGGCTTTAGACATTATTTGTGCACAACTGGTTTTACCTGTACCTCTTGTACCGCAAAAAAGATATGCATGAGCTATCCTGTCATTTACAATCGCATTTTTTAGCGTTTGAACAACATGTTTTTGCTCCACCATATCATCAAAAGTCAAAGGCCTCCATTCTCTGTATAACGCTTTATAAGTCATTAAGGATTCCCCCGTTAAGAAGGTTCAAACATTGAATATTAAATAACAAACACGGTATTCAACAAATATCAATTATTTTATAAACCTAAAAATAATAAAAAGTCGTGCACCAAACGTCGATTAGTCAGAATATGCGCATCTCATGCTACAAACTCAAACCGGATTACCTCGCGGCACATACCGGACATCGCTTACCGCTGCTTCCTTCCGGACCTGACGGGGTTCACAAGCCG
>CAZJOD010000006.1:0-47993 GCA_964547525.1 uncultured Clostridiaceae bacterium | reverse complement strand
ATATGTAGCCGTAACGTTTGCATTTTTCACAGAAGGTCATGAGGCGGTTGACAAAGCATATAAAGAAGGCATAATTAACAGAATATATACTACAAATTTAACTTATATACCACAAATATATAAAGAAAAAGAGTGGTTATACGAAGTGGATATGTCCAATACAATAGCAACGGTTATTGACAATATGAATTTTGATATGTCATTAACACCTTTGTTTGACACCCATATCCGACTTAAAAACCTAGAACTGTTTCATAAATAAAACGGGATACGTTATATTAAAATTTTTAATGGATTTTAAAAGGCAATCGGAAGATTGCCTTTATTATATATTTTTTTACCAAAAGAGCAGTCGAAGTATAATTTCCAGTAAAATTAATATATACCGGTTGCAGCTGTGCAATTTTCGATCTTGGCAACTACAATTTTATTATTCACCAAAAAGATAAGCCATTATTTTATCTAATTCCATATAATCCGCAATTATGACATCGGCACCGGCATCAGTCAATCTTTTCTTTTTCCACAAATCCATTCCTGCGGTTACATCCGCTTCATTACTGGCAACTCCTATCGCCGTACCCCCTACTTCCTTCACATTTTCAATTTCAACGTATCCATCTCCGAAACCGGCTAATGAAAACCCTTTTAAATTGTTTAACTCCAATATTCTTTTTATGACCATGGCCTTTGAAAACAGCTTGTAGTCATCTCTGGCACCATATATTTTTCCTTTAAAAAACTTTGCCACATCAATAAGACCGGCCTCTTCTAAGACATATTCTTCATCGGTTCCACTGGCCAAGTACAAGTCTATATTCTTTTTTGTTAACGCTTCCAATAATTTTTCAGTTCCCGGAACAGTCAATTGGTTCGGTTTGATCTCCCCTTTATAAAGACCTTGCCTTCTGTGTTCAATACGTTCCAGTAATCTTTTATTATATTCCTTTTTGTAAACTAAAGGATCAACACTTTTACCTCCTCTTTTAACGACTTCGTCATTTAATGCAATACATTGAAATATAGTCTGTTTACCGGTCAAGATATCCACAAATTCCCGTACGCATTTGTTTTCGTCTTCATACGATCCCGCTTTTGGAGTGTTCGTCAGAACTTGTGTAAAGTAAGGTATCATAATATCTTGCCATCCTTGCCTTACCAAGCTTAAAGTGCCGTCAAAATCAAAAATAACCGACTTAATATCTTTCGGTTTTGTATTGCTGATGTAAATCATTGCGGTTTAACCTCCGATTTAATTTTTATATAAATTCTAATAATAAACAAATCCTTAATGAAACGATATTACTTGTTGTGCACAATATACCGGTTACGATACATTTTGTCAAACCTGCTTTTATGCTATATATTAATTAAAAAATGATTCTACAGTAACAACTTTTGCTAAAAATTCATAATTGATATCTCTGCAATAAACGAGCAAACATAAAACCGGAGATGTAAAATCAATTGGTGAAATTAAAAGTATAATCATATTTTAAAATTAAATAACAAATTTTACCATTGATTTATTTGTTAAAAAATGTTCTAATAGAATATTATATATATTTTGGAGTGTAACAGATGATTCTCTATATATCCAATGAACTTATTAAAAGACATTCAACCAAAGATGCATATAAAAAAGGAGTTTACTATTACGATTACGGATGTATAACAGATTTTAATATAGATCACATTAACAGTATCATTTCGGCAAGATTGAACATAGAAAAAATTTACGATGTGAAAATAACATATTCTATGGAAAATAAGCAGATCAAATGTGCTTGTTCATGTCATGGCAACTCTAAAAGATCATCATTATGTGAACATACTGTAGCAACTTTAATGGAAACTGCAAAAAGAGATATCAATGGAGATTTTGAAAAGACACCTTTTGCAAGAGCTGACGAGGTCATGATGTCACTTTTTGAAAATACTTATAACTACGAAAATATTCCTGAAGATAATCCGCAAACCAAAGCATATTTAATCCAAACTATAAAACTTGGCCTTAAATCCGATTATGATATACAACCTCATAAATATGAGATGTCCGCCGAAATTACATTTAAAAGCGGTGGACCTGTACACCGTTATCAGGTTAGGAATTTACGTGGTTTTGTAAACAGTATCTGTGAAAACCAAGAAGTCGAATTAGGTAAAAAATTTAAATATACACCCGGCATACACAGATTCACCAAAGATAGCCTGGATATACTGGAATTCTTATATTATACCCTAACACATAATAATATTAAAGTATACAACGATAACTGTTTAATATCAGGTAAAAAGCTTTTTTTGAGTGGTGTTTTACTGGAAAAGTACCTTGAATTATGCTCCATGAGCATTGATGATGTGGAGTTTATAAAACGTTCAGGCGAGAAAGTTACATTTTTATATTACAGTAAGCCTTCTTTTGATTTTTACGTAGACGAGATAAAATCAAACGTTATTCTTGATATAAAAGTAGATGATGATTTATTAGTAAGTCAAAACGCTAAATATATTCTAATGGGTAATAAGCTTTTTAGGACTGATATGCAAACCTCCCATTATACAAAGTCGGTTCTTGAAACCATAATATATAAAGATACTAAAAAAATAATGTTTCCCGGTGAATATGCAGGTAAATTTTATCAACAAATTCTTCCGAAACTTAATACACTTGGAAGAGTTAATATGGATGAACAGTTACAACAAAAAGTAATCTCGGAAAAGCCTAAAATAATATGCAAGTTTGATAAATATAGGAATAATATTTTGCTTTACCCTGAGATTAAATATCAGGACATTGTTATTAATGCCGCCAATGACCAACCTACCGAAGGTGATCCTTTGAAATATGTTATACGCGATCTAAATCGGGAATCTAAATTAAAATCATTAATATTGGCTACGGGTTTTTATAAAGATGATGATCATTATACTATGAACACAAACGATAAAATTTATGATTTTTTAAGAGACTATTTACCAAAATACCAAGAAGAAGGTGAAGTATACTATTCCGAAGAATTTAAAAAAATACACTCCGTAAAAACACCGGCACTTTTTTTAAACATGGGTATTGTCGACAATTGGTTGGATATAAACTTTTCAATAGAACAAATAAGTGACGAAGATCTTTTTAGGTTATTAAACAGCATCAGACAAAAGAAGAAATATTACAGATTAAAAAACGGTGAATTTTTTGATCTTGAATTTGATGATGCTGAAAAATGGGCGGAGATGCTGGATCGGCTTGATGTAGAAAGAAATGACATTCATAACGGCTCTGTGCATCTACCGGTATACAGAGCATTATATATGGATGAATTGATGCAAGACCGTAATATGAGCCGCTATATAGTAGGTTCGGAATCGTTTTCGAATATGATTAATAAGGTTAAAAATTATGACAAAGGTGAATTGACAGTTCCCGACCCTTTAAAGGGAGTTTTAAGAAACTATCAAATAACCGGATACAAACAACTCAGATTAATGACCTATTGCGGGTTAGGGGTAATTTTAGCGGATGATATGGGTCTTGGAAAAACACTTCAGATACTTACTTTACTATTATCCAACAAACTAAACGCTGCTATAACCGGTGAAAAAATACAACCTTCATTAATTATTGTACCAACTTCATTAGTTTATAATTGGATGGCGGAAATAGAGAAATTCACACCGGAATTAAAAGTTCAGCCTCTTATCGGTACTCCCGTACAAAGACAGGATATCCTATCCGATTTATCGGGTTATGATATTTTGTTAACCACTTATGGTATCATACGAAGAGATACCGACTTATATAATACAATCGAGTTTGAATATTGCATATTGGATGAATCGCAGCACATAAAAAATCCTTTGTCTATAGGAGCCAAAGGTGTGAAACTTATAAACGCAAAGAAAAAAATCGCTATGACCGGAACACCTATAGAAAATAATGTAATTGAGTTATGGTCTGTATTTGACTTTTTAATGCCGGGGTTTTTCGGGTCTTTAAATAAATTCAATAAAAAGTTCGGCAAAAATACGATTGATGATATGAATAGTGCTCATATTCTGAGAAAAATGACATCACCCTTTATTATCCGCAGACTAAAATCCGATGTATTAGGAGAATTGCCTGATAAAATTATAACAAAAATGAATTGTGATCTGACAAAAGAGCAGAAAGAATTGTATATGGCATATTTAGCAGAAGCTAAAAAAGAAATTAATATTATTATGAACGATAGAGATTTAAATAGAAAGCGTTTCACCATACTCTCATCTCTTTTAAGGTTAAGACAAATTTGTTGTCATCCGGGTATGTTTGTTGATAGTTATAAAGGAGGAAGCGGAAAAACCGAACTGTTTTTGGAACTGGTTGAAGAAGCCGTTCAATCCGGTCATAGGATACTAGTTTTTTCACAATTTACTGCAATGCTGTCAATATTGGCAAAAGAATTGGAAATCAAAGGGTATACTTATTTTTATCTGGACGGTTCGGTTCCCTCCGAGGATAGAATTGAATCTGTCAACAAATTTAATCAAGGTGAAAGACCTTTATTCTTAATTTCTTTGAAAGCAGGTGGATTCGGTTTGAACCTGACAGGTGCGGATGTTGTTATACATTATGATCCATGGTGGAATCCGGCGGTTGAAGATCAAGCTACCGATCGAGCTCATAGGATTGGGCAAGATAAAAAAGTACAAGTAATCCGTCTTGTAACAAAGGGTACAATCGAGGATAAAATACTTTATCTTCAAGAGAAAAAGAAAAATCTCATTGACAATGTCATACATGCAAATCAAGAGTTTCCCGAACATATTGATACCGATGAGATAATCAAACTGTTACAAGAATAAGCCGGATTATGCTTTGTTTGGTCGGTTATTTTTTACGGTTCTCACTATAATCTTCTTTTTTCTGAAGTATTTTATATCAAAATACAAAAACGTCTGCCAAACAACTACGGTGAAGCATACTGCCGCGAAAATTACAACTACTTTTATAAGGGTGTTTATATTCTTAACAGAACGTACAGCTTTTGAAGCGTTTAGTATTTTAAGGTTAGCAATATCACCGTATAATAAAAGCAAATCGCCTTTATATGTAACAGGAAATACCACCAATCCGTCGGCTCCGGTAAAAATTTGATCGGTATCTGAAAACATTATGTTATTAATCTCCGATACAATAGTATCCTCAGAGTTTAATAAAACCTCTACGGGAAAATCCATATACGCCATAGATACATATTTACCGCTGTTACCATCCATAAACCTTATTTCATTTCCAATAACACTTTGTAATTTTCCGGGTTTTGCGGTACTACCGGCGGTAGGATATATTTTAACCGCTTCTTCTTTATTACGTATTGTATATACATTTCCTTCTTTGGTTGAAAACACTATTACACCGTTACCTAACCGAACCGCACTGTCAATGTATACGTCGCCGGCCGGTATAAATTCATCGGTTTTAGACGCTTCTTTACTCGTTATGCTTACACAATAAACTTTAATGCTTGAAATTTCATTCATAACTATGAATAAGTTATTTCCTTCACATGCTATATGGCTTATTGTCGGAAGCCATACATTATCCACCGGCTGGTAATCAATTCTAAATATTTCTACAGGAATACCCGTATCGTTTTGTAGCATTAGAACGGTCTCACTTTGAATCAAGCCTGTAGATTTGTCTATAATAGATTTCATAACAAACAAATTGCCGTTTTGATCAACATACATGTTATTGGAAATAATTCCGGTATCTTTATTTGTCTTTGTTAATCCTGTTATATGTAAAATCTTGCCCTCTAAAGTATAACGGATAACGGTATATTCCTCATTGTTTTTATAAAGTGCCCATAAGTTGCCGAATCCGTCGGTTACGGCATTTTCAATATGATCATGAAAAGACGAAACGGTTACCGTTTGCGTCTTTAAATGTGCATTCACTACAATTAAAGATGCACTTATTATAACAATCAATAAAATAAAAAAGCCGTATTTTCTTAACATATATGATCACAATCCTAATATAATATTATGTAACTATTATAACATGCAACTTTTTCAATTTAAACATCCGTTGCTATTTTTTTCTTGCCATTCGGTAAGTTTTTGATTATACTTAGGGTAAGGTTGGTGAATTCCGTGGATTTATACAATGAAAAATTAATCGCCGGTAACAGATTTGAAATCAAAAAAGTTATTCTCAATTCAGATGACTTGGGGATATATATTTGTACCGACACTGAATCGAGCGACAACAAGTTATATACCGTTAACGTTTATAAAAGCGAGAAATATATATCTAAAGCTTCGGCTATATGTAAAGATCTGAGCAGTGACGAGCATAACGATTTTTACGGTATGTTCCGGCATGAATTCGGTTTGTTTGTCGTATTTAATTATTATAACGGAATTGAAATCAGAAAATATATCTCTAACAACAATCCGGAAATAATAGAACGATTGATTCTCGGGGACGAAGTCATAAAAAGAGCTGTAGAAATAAACTCTTACCCTATATTGATAAGGGTAACGGCTATGCAGCTTAAAAATGTCGTCGTAATGAATGATAATACAATCGGAGCCAATTATTTTCTTGATTTTGACAACATAATAGAATTAATAACCGATACAAAATATATATCATCGGCAGGTAATGTATTATATGAAGTGTTTGCCGATTCGAAAAATTGTCCCAATCAAATAGATGCTTTTATAGTCAAAGCCGCATTCGGCCGATATGATTCATTAGATAAACTTGCCCTGGAATATTCGGCTATCAAAAGTGAAATATTAGACTTCTTTGAAGGTGATGACCAATCAGATTCAAACATTTTAAAAAAAGATACGCCTAAACAAAAAAAGACTTTTTTGCATAGAGATAAGTCCCATATAGATCCTGTGTCACCGGCAATTGACAAAACCGACAGTCCAAACGACACAAAAAATATTTATGTTAAAAATGAAAAAATCGTACAGGAACCTGTACATGATAAGGTAATAAAAAAATCCTTTATACATGACATGCTTGAGAAAAAAATGTCCGAACAAAAAGAAGAAAAGACACCGGAAAAGGTGCAAGAAATTAAAAAAGTTGAGGTTAATCCGCATGAAAGCGAAATACCTAAATTAAAAAATCCGCATGTGAAAACTAATAAGGCTAAAGCAAACAAAGCCTCTTCAGAATTAGCAAAAAATCCTGCTTTGAAACCTATACAAAAACAAGAAAATACTTCAAAACCTGTTTCGGTTAAAAATACCCCCCAAAAACCGTCGGTATCCGGTAGAAGACAAGTTAGATTCCCTATAAAAACCGTTGCATTGTTTTTGTCTATATCTATAATTATGTTAGTAATTGCATACGGATTAAACTCTATTTTTCCTTTTATAAATGACAATAGAGCAATAGAGGCTGATAATCAGTTCCATGACAGTAATAACAGCCATATTATTCCGGTGGAAGGTGTTAATAACAATAAGATTGATATTCCATCCACAACCCAACCGGCGCAAACAAGTGTAACACCCTCCCAAACCGGCACTACTCCGGTGCAAACCGTGACCGAGACCACAGGTACAACCCAAAGTCCTTCCGAGACAACAAGCGGACCTTCGGGCAATAAACCTTCCGCAGCCATTGAGTATACCGTTAAAGCCGGGGATTATTTACGAAAAATAAGCGAAAGTTTTTACGGTACAGGAGATTATTATTATGTTATTGTAGATTATAACAAGCTGTCCGGTACCGAACTTACAATAGGGCAAAAACTATTAATTCCGCCTTTGGTAAGCGAAAGCGGTGTTGAGTATGAATTGTACACAGTTAAAGAAGGTGATTCCTTAATAGGCATTGCCGGAAAATTATATAATGACAGGAATCTGTACATTGCCATAAAAGCATTTAATAATATAGGAGACGATCAACCTATAGTTATCGGACAAATACTGAAGATACCCCTTGATCCACATTACAATGATTGAATCGGTACCTTTGAACAATCCACCTGACTTTTCAAAAAACGAACTATATATTAACAGAGAAATCAGCTGGCTGCAATTTAACGAAAGGGTACTAGAAGAAGCCGAAGACACGCGTAATAAGCCGGCGGAACGTTTAAAATTCATAGCTATCTTTTCAAACAATTTAGATGAATTTTTTATGGTTAGGGTTTCAGGTCTTAAAGAGTTACAAGCTGCAGGTTATGTAACTCCGGATATATCAGGTCTGTCACCTTCTGTTCAACTTAAACGTATTTCATTATATACACATAAATTAGTAAAACGTCAATATGAACATTTTCAAAATAGTATGTTACCGCTTCTGGCGAGAGAAAATATATTCTTCGTAAAAGTACAAGATCTGGACGATAAACAAACAGAATTTATAACAAAGTATTATACAGAAATTATAATGCCTGTACTTACCCCTTTGGCAACCGACAGCTCCAGACCTTTCCCCTTACTTGCAAATAAAACACTAAATATTGGTGTTCGGTTAAAAAAAGATAAATCCGAATATATTTCATTTGTTCAAGTACCGTCTGTCTTACCCAGAATAATACCGATACCTGAATCGACCCGCGCTCAAAAATTCGTTTTTATAGAGGATATAATTATAAACTATATATCTTCTCTATATACCGGTTATACCGTGTATTCAACGGGTATATTCAGAATCTCTCGGAATGCCGATCTGGAAATTGACGAAGAAGACGCTCATGATCTACTGATAGAAATAGAAAAGCAGATACAAAGACGGAATAGAGGAAATCCGGTACGTCTGGAGATAAGCAAAAACTTCGACGGTGTTTTATTAAATAAACTGACTGATCAATTAAACCTCACCTTAGACGATGTATATGAGGTCGAAGGTCTTTTGGATCTGTCATGTTTCGTTAATGCTCATAAATATATAAAATTCAGAAGCGAATCGGTTAACGAATCATTACCTCCATGCCGATCATCGGATTTTAATGAAGATATCTTCAAAGACATAAAGAAAAAAGATATCCTTTTACACCTTCCCTACCAATCCTTTATGCCGGTCATAAATTTACTGGAAGCCGCGGCAACAGATCCCAATGTATTAGCTGTCAAACAAACATTATACAGAGTAAGCGGTGATTCCCCCGTTATCAACCTGCTGATGCAAGCGGCTAAAAACGGCAAGCAGGTAACCGTATTGGTAGAATTGAAGGCAAGGTTTGACGAAGAGAATAACATACTGTGGGCAAGAAAGCTGGAGCAGTCCGGCTGTCATGTCATATACGGATTACCAAGATTGAAAATACATGGCAAGCTTTTGTTAATTGTACGTAAAGAAAGTGACGGTATTGTGCGATACATCCATATGTCCACAGGAAATTATAATGATAAAACAGCTGAATTATATACCGATATGGGGCTTTTTACCGCTAAATGCGATTTTGGTATCGATGCATCGTCTTTGTTTAATTATCTCACAGGTTTCACAGCTCCTCCTCAGTTTAAGAAAATGATCGTCGCACCTATGGAACTAAGAAGGTTTATATTAAGGTGTATTGACGACGAAATAGAAAACGCTAAAAAAGGTCATAATGCTCGAATTATTGGTAAAATGAACAGTTTGGTGGATGCTGAAATCATAGCAAAATTGTACGAAGCTTCTTGTGCAGGTGTAGAAATAGATTTGATAGTGCGTGGAATTTGTTGTTTAAAATCCGGTATAAAGGGTGTAAGCGAAAATATAAAGGTTAAGAGTATAGTAGGGCGTTTTTTAGAGCATACCAGAATTTATGTTTTTGAAAATAACGGTGATAAAAAAATATATATCGGCAGCCCCGATTTAATGCCAAGAAATCTGGACCGCCGAATCGAAATAATATGGCCGGTGGAAGAACCGGATTTACGCAACAGAATTCTCCGTATTTTAGATATCCAGCTAAAAGATAACCATAAATCCCGTTACCAAAAACCTGACGGTAGTTATACCGTAGCATATGATAATATAGATAATAATTATAATTCGCAATACGAAACATACCGGTACACCAAAAGTAATTTTGATTCTACCGCATTTATTTAGTCTATTCTTTAACGGTTAACGGAGCTTTTTCAGGTTTATATTTTATAACACGTAATCCAATTAAAACTAATATGAATAAAATTATTAAGCTTATACTTAAACCCGCCTTGAAACCTGATCTATCTGCAATTATACCTATCAACCAAGGTACACTCATAGCTCCTAAAGACATGGAAACCGATAATAAAGCCGTAACCGTTCCGGCCTTTCCGGGAAACAAATTATTAGCATAAGCAAGACTTGTAGGATGTAAACCGGACATAAACAAGCCCGTAAAGAACACTCCTATTGAAATCAATAACGCATAATTGGTATATACCGCTAAAGGATAGAACAAAAAGCTACCTAAAGCACAAATCAAAATAATCTTCGGATAACCGATTTTTTCCGAATATCTACCACATGTAAATCTTCCGACGGTTAATCCGGCATAAAACACCGACACCATTCCGGAACCGAAAAGTAGTGATACTTCCATTTGATCCATGTATGTGTTGATCCATCCTACCAGCCCGGTAGCAGCACCGTTATATATAAAGCTGACAAAGAACAACATAAAAAATATCCCACCCATTGAAATGCCTTTTCTAAAATCATATTTATTCTTTAGTGTCTCCATAGTCCGCTCTGTTGTTGTAACCGACGGATAAGTAAAAAACATGGTTATTATACCGTATATCAACCATATAACAGCCGAACCGTAAAAAACTATTCTCCATCCATGCCCCGTAATAAGAAATGATCCGGCAATTATCGGTCCTAATAAACATCCCACCGAATATACTCCGTGTAAAATATTCAATGCGGCGCCTTTTCGGTTTGAATTTATATCCGCTGTCAAAGCATTTATAGTGGTATTCATTAAACCTGTACCAAAACCACTTACTCCGAAAAAAATCAATCCGTATATCCATTGTCCGGAAGATGCAATTACAAATGCGGCAATAGCCTGTATTAACGATCCGAATATAATAACCGGTTTTCTGCCTTTGTAATCGGATATTATACCTCCTGCCAGTGTTCCTAAAAAAGTTCCGGCAAATCTCACCGGAAAAATACTACCTGCTAAAGCCACAGATATCCCGAACTCTTTTATTATAGACGGCAAAACAGGAGCAAACATAATAGAAATCAATCCTATGAAAAAATAACCTATATAATTATAGATCGACAATTTCCGCGTATCCATTAAAAACCCCCTTTAAATATGCGGTTAAAAAATTTTTAAATTGTTTAATCTAAGCTATCCATAGCTTTTTTAAAGCCCTCTAAAAATCTCTCGTCAATACCGGTTTTAAATTTCCCTTTCATTCTATACTCGGTAACCGACCGGTCTCCGGCTTCATAACCGCCTTCAATTAACATTTTATCACTTGGTACATATGCTATGGCATCATTATATCCGAAAAACATCATTGTACCGTCGGGAATCAAACGATTCAATACTTTTTTAACGTCATATGACGGTTCGCCACCTACTGAAAAGATAAAAAAGTCTGCACCTAAGCGTATTACACCACAGTTTAGCATAATATGATCAGGCAAGGTATCATAGTTATCCAGAACATATTGCGCACAAGCCCACAATAATAAAGATCCACTGTATTCAGTAGGATTTATCATTGATTTGTCAAACCGTCGAGTTGAATTTTTACTATATTCACGTAGTTCTTCTTCAAAAAAAGAACGAGGGTAAACATCCAAAGGCATATTAATTTGAAACATACGACTCGACAGCTTAGGTTCAATTACTTTCCATTTTCCGGTTAAAAGTGTATTTTGAACACGTAGAGCCATAGACGAAGCTACTTCATTACATTCATCAAAACTTATTTGATTAAACTTAGAACTCTTTGCACCCATTTTTAATTTTGCATCTCCGCCGCTTCCTTGGAAAAACAACGCGGTACAACCGTAGTTTTGAGCTTCAAGCAAGTGACATAATCTTCCCGGATATTCACTTGAAAGCGATCTATATGTATTTAAATTAGACGGATGGCATGCAAAATTAGTAACAAGAGCTCTTAAATTACCGTTTTTATCACTTAATTTCAATAAATACATGAATTTGTCACATTCTCCATCCGGATTGGGTAACAATGCGGGCTGCATAACACCGGACACTTTCAAGCGACGGCTTATATTCCACTCTCCACCTACAGCGGAATATTCCATTATACCCTCATGCATATTTAAGTACGCTCGATCAATGGATTGCGTTATTCTTTGATATAGGAAAGATTCATATTCTTCATTATAAAAGACAAAATCATACCCCTTTGCGACCGGTCCGAAGTGTGTATGCGTATAAGTCACCAATAAGCTGTCACTCGGTAATCCGTACTTTTTAAAAACATAATCCCGAAGCGAATCGGTCAATGTATCATCATGAAACAGATTGTCTACCGTAATCAATACTACCGTGTTTGAGTCATCCTGTAATATTAACGTACGTACATACAGATCATCATGTATATCCTGAAAAGTATTTCCGTAAACCGAACCGAATCCCATAACAGTTGTTCTGACGCTTGGTGTTACTATATCCTTTGCAACCCCGAACTTTAATTTACTCATGCGTTTATTCCCTCCCTACGTTTAGCAATCAACATTAATACTTAATGCTTTATTCAATCAAGTATACCACAATTATTATATCATGTATCAATATTGATTATTTATAAAGGCTCAATCAAATCACATAAATGTCATCAGAAATATCATTATATATAGCCATATATGCTAAAATAAAATCATATTGAGTTGTTAATAAAAAGCATTTGGCAAAATAAGAAAGGTGGAGAATATAAATGGAATTTATTAAACCGGAAAATGAAAATTTACTCTTTGTACTTAACAATTTTTATGATTGTAAAGCAACTACAATTACTCAAATAACAAACGGAACAGCTAATATATTATATACTGTAGTATGTTCCGACCAAAAATACGTCTTGCGCAAACGAAACGAAAGATATTCGGAGGACACATGGATATTATTTGAGATTGAGTATTTACACCGGCTAAAAGATAGCAATCTGCCTGTGCCTGTTCCTATAAAGTCACGTGACGGACAATATCGGGTAATTTTTGAATCCGGTGTTTATCGATTATATCCTTACATAGCCGGAAATAGATATAATTTTGATTCTCCGAAAGAATTAAAAGAAAGCGGTTCTTTTTTGGCAAAAATGCATAACGCATTGTCAGGCTTTGAACCTAAAACGAAAAAATTAGTCCCTCGATTCGACAATCCCGAAGAAATGTCCGTTATACTTAATAAATATATAAAGAACATGCCCGTTACAGACCAAAAAAATAAAGACATAATAACACACTTAGCCAAAATGATAGATCTTATATCCAAGTCTTTTACGGATAAACAATACAATTGTCTGCCAAAAACAGTCATTCACGGTGATTATCATCCCGCCAATGTTAAGTACTATAACGAAAAAATATGCGGTGTGTTTGATTTCGACTGGATTAGCATACAACCTCGATTAAGCGATGTAGTTGACGGTATAATGTACTTTGCATCATACAGATACGAAACACTTAAAGGAGAAGATATTTTATCTTTGGTCGAAGGTTATGAGTTTAACTTGGAAAGAACCAAGCTTTTTTTGGACAGCTATATGAAAACGATCAATCTCCCATTAACAAAGCAAGAAATTGTTGAATTACCTTGGTTTATTAAAGCAAGACTTATAAATAACAGAGTGGATGCACTGCGAAAAATACCTTTAAATAAGACAGTAGAAATGTTAACTGTCGGAATTATAGAAAAACTTGAATGGGTTGATCGGAATATTGAAGAAATTCAGATATATTTGGAAAAACTCATATAATACAGCTCATCAACCGGACATAATCTAAATTATGATTTAACCGTTTAAACTAAAAAACTATACTATTGTAAAGGAGCCCGAAAAATGAATAATTATAAGCTGCTAATCCAATATGACGGCAGTCGATACAAGGGTTGGCAGAGACTTGGCAACACAGAGAACACAATACAATTCAAAATAGAATATGTTTTATGCGAATTGGTTGGAAGCAAAATTGAAATAACCGGAAGCAGCAGAACCGATGCGGGAGTACATGCTCTTGCTCAAACAGCAAATTTTAAAACTGATAAAAAGCTTACAGAAACTGAAATAATGAGCTATCTGAACAGCCATCTGCCTCAAGACATAAGTATTATTGATGTTAAAACGGTACCCGAACAATTCCACGCCCGATTTAACGCTAAAACCAAAGTTTATTTATATAAGATTTGGAATAAGGAATACTCGCATCCGTTTATGCGCAAATACAGCATGCATATACCATATAAATTGCATATTGATTCCATGAAGATTGCGGCGCAATATTTCATAGGCAGCCATGATTTTACCACTTTTTCAAATACAAGATCCAAAACCAAGTCAATGGTCAGAACCGTATATTCTATTGATATAGAAGAACAAAGCGGTTTTATTTATATAAGGATTCGTGGTGACGGATTCCTGCACAACATGGTAAGGAAAATCGTCGGAATGCTAATTAGTGTAGGTGTCGGAGAAGAAAACCCCGATATAATTCCTGAAATAATTGATACTAAACAACGTAATAGAGTAAATAAACTTGCAGATGCATGCGGATTATTTTTGGAAGACATTGAATTTTAGGACCATTTAACCGGACATCCATGTTCTTAACAAGAAAAGCCCGGTATGTGTCGAACATATAGGACTTAGGATAAATTTTTTAAAAGTCCCTTTTAAAAAATTTATCCTGTTTAATAAGATCCGCAATTTCATCAAGCATCCTCGGACCGGCATACATTTTTTATAATCAAGTTTTTGGCGTTTTCTTTTTATTGTTACTTATTCTCTATTTTTTAGCTACATGCATTCTAAAATCAAGTTGCGCAGGCGGTTGAGCCGATTCACGATCAAACTTCAGACCTTTTTTTGCAGCTTTCTTTTCTTCAATTTCAAACCATAAATCTGTAACACTGTTCTCACCTTCACGTATGTCGGGTACTGATATACCCCCGTCTTCATATAGCAAAGCTTCCGCATTATTAATGCCATCTGTCCGAGAGTATGCAAAAGCTTTATAGAGTTTTATTCTACCGATTTTTACCACTTTATCGGGTAATTTATCAATTAAGTCCAATGATTTTTCATACATTCCGGCGTTATGTAAAAGCTTTAACGCTTCTTTAGCTAAAGAAGGATCGTCCGGCTTATTTATCGACGCTTTTAACGCCAGCATTGCAGATTTTTCAAAATTATTTTCAACTCTGGCCAGATTTGACAAACCGTATAAAGCCCAACAGGATTGTTTTAATTTTATTGATTTTTCAAAAGCTTTTTTTGCATCACTAAATCTTTTCTCTGCAAAATAGATCATGCCAAGATGAAGCCATGCGTATCCATTATATTCATCAGCTCCCGATACGGCTTTTTCTAATAAATCGGTCCACTCTTTTTGAAACATCCATGATGAAGGTATTTCATCGGATGAGACATCATTCATATAACCGTTTTTTAGAAGAAAAACCCATTGTTGTTGCTCGGACCCGGGAGTTCCGAAATCTAAAACATTTGATAACGGTTCTTCATTATTATAAGCTCGACGTAAATTTTCAAGTGCTCCCCAACCGCTTCCTTTGGCAATAATTTCTTCAGCGGGTCTTAAAGCAATTGATTTACGTGTCTTTACCAACATTTCTTCAAGTGTATCAGATGAAATCATCCCGGTAAGTTTTGTTTCAACTTCTAATTTAGCATCTTCCCAATCTCCGTGTATTTTTAATCCGTCGGCATTCATGGCACCATACGCTTCAATCCATTCCCATGCGGTTTTCGGTGGCATAGGTAAGCACTCATATTGCGTATGTGCAAGACCTGCTTGTATTTCAGCGTATTTACCCCCGGTACCGTCGGCTGATAAAAACTCCTGCCACTTCTCACCTCCGGGACCCTGTCCCCATACAAAAAGTTTACGCCCTTTGAGCTTGGATGTTGATGTTTGTATCAACCCGTACCCGTTACTGTCAAGCTGGCATACATACTTACGTGCTTTTTCACTTAATTTCCAGAAAAAATCTATAGCATGAGGATTATTCACAGGATAAGTTATGTCTATTCCGTTACTTACCGGAACGGTTGTTTTACTTATCATACCGGCTCTATTGGTATAAGTTTCGTTGGTTGACATAACAACGCGACCTTCTTTCAATTCCGGTACGGCAATGTTGCTCCACCAGTACATAGGAATCACCGTAGCATTCGGATTCACTATTCGCATGCGACAAAAAAGCATTTTAGAATCTTTAGGTAGAAAGAAATCCATTTGGTAGGTAGCACATCTTATCCTCTCGAATTCATACATTCTTAAAACAGGAGTACCGTCCTCTGCAGTCAATTTTGCCGTAAAAAGAGGGGAACACGTAAACGGATGATGGCCTATCACACCGCAATTCCATTCCACTCCTCCTGAAAACCAAGCATTACGAAACGCCAGGTTTCCCGGACGAAACACAGGATTAGAAAATGTCAGTTCACGTTCTTTAACTTTATCGAATAAAGACCACAATCTACCGCCTAAGGCCGGTACAAATACCGCTTTAAGATAATCATTTTCCAATACTGCGGTATCAAGCTCTATATCCTTTAGTTTTCTATCGTACATGTCTTGAAGTCTATATGGAAAAGGACTGTTTACAAAACCATACCCGATAAAAAGACCGTCATCCTCGTCAAGTATCGTTTTTGTCCTTTGCTGAACATTGGCCATACCGGCTATGGGGGGTAGACTACTTTCACCATTTAGATCCGCACCCGGTAATATAAACTTTTTAAATGTCAAAGAACTCATACAAACCAACCTTTCCGTCCGCATAAATATCGGACAACGCATCAAAAACCGTTTGACAATATGTAGTTTTCAAACATTAACTGTCATACACTCAAGTCATTTTATAACCGTTTTAATTATAATATGCCGGACATAAAAAATAATCAAGCAAGGGAGTACGCTTTTAAATATCAAATTTTATTTATTTTGTAGTAACAGTTTATTACTGTAAAAATAATCAAAGAAATAGTCTTTCTAAATTCATTATATATTTTTTTATTTCACAGTACTATTATTTCAACATTATAAAAAAGAGGTTTTTCCATATGATAAAACCTCTTTTGCTTTTTTAATAAACTTTATTCTTATTTAGCCGATATTGAATTACAACAAAGAACTGCTGTCTTGATCTAAATATAAAACCGCAGTATCTTTTGTTCTTAGAATTGAAGCCGGGCACATTTCGGTAACCGGTGAACATACTGTTTCATAAACTGCATTAGCTTTGGTTTTTGCAGGTACTATACAAAACAGATATCCTCTTTCGGTCAATGTAGGAATGGTTAATGAAAGAGCATGTTTGGGAACAACGTCTAAAGACGCGAAGCATCCGTCGTTCACTTGTTGTTGTCTGCAGACTTCATCTAATGTTACCACCTTGACAACCTCAACATCACCAAATTTTGCAACTCCCGGATCATTAAACGCCAGATGTCCGTTTTCACCGATTCCCATACATACTATATCAATGGGGTTATTCTTCAAAAGATCGGCATACCTTTTACATTCGGCTTGTAAGTCTTCGGCGTTACCGTTAAGATAATTAGCCGATTTTAAATTTACTTTGCCCCAAAGTCTGTCTCTTATGAAGTTTCCAAATCCCTGTGGAGCATCTTTATCCAATTTAATATACTCATCCATATGGAATGTATTTACTTTGTCCCATTGTATTTCTTTATCCGCCGCTAATGCTGACAAAAATTCGTTTTGTGAAGGGGCGGAAGCAAAAATCATATTTACTTCACCTTTTTGGGATATTATTTCTTTTATTTTGGCTGATACTTCCATAGCGGCACTTTCACCCATAGATTTTCTAGAATCAAAGCATTTTACCGTCAACCTGTCGGATTTAAATTCTCTTGTTAAACTCATAACTACCTCCGTAAAAATTTTTATTCATAGGATGATTTCACTGCCATAAAACCTGGTTTTTGCAGTAGAATCATAGGATACATTTTTAAAATTTCAATTTAAAAATGTACGCCGGTTTTAATTAACTATTAAATCTTATCTAAAATAGCATGTAACTTTCTACCATATGTTATATATGATTCTTTAAGTTCATCATCCGATTTTTCTTTACCCTCACCTGAGTGAACAATTGCCGAAACATGAGGTTCTATGGAGATGATTCCGTCATACCCGTCTTCTTTAATTACTTTTTGTAATATTTCATAAACACGAGCATCTCCTTCTCCACAATAACGGAACTTGTCGGATGATTTTCCGGGTATGGCAACACAATCCTTCACATGAATATATGAGAAGTGTCCTCGAATCTTATTAAAAAATTCAACCGGATCGCTGCCATGAGAAACCACATTACCTATGTCATAAAGTAAAACAAAATTAGGACTGTTAACCTCTTCCTTTAAAGCAAGCATATTATCGGCATTATGTCCGCCCCATCCGGTGCAATTCTCGTGAGCTATATAAATACCCTCGGATTCGGCAATTTTACTTAATTCTTTTAAACGCCTGATAACTTCCTTTTTAATATCGGCTTCTGCCATATCGGTTTCCACCCATGACATAATACGAGTATATTTTGTTCCTAACATGTTCATTCTTTTAGCTGAAACTTTCAAATCGTTAACATCTACAGAAAAATCTCCGTTTATAGGTCGACTCCAGTTACCTATAGCGGATGCGAATCCTGCCACTGTCATATTGTTTGCCTCTAGAGTCTCTTTAACCTCTTTGAATTTTTCATCCGAAAAAGCGGTTGTCGATACGTTTACGCCATCTACCAACCTAAGTTCGATAGCATTCCAACCTAATTCCTTATGTGCATTTATCTGGGCTTGCAAACTCTTACCCGATTCATCGCCTATACCGGTTATAATCATAATTAAAACTTCCTTTACATGATTTTGTTATTATTATATCATACTGCAGCTATACTGCAAAATAAACTTAGTTATTAATCCTCTTTATAATAATTTATCAAGCAACCTTTTAGAATGATATCTTTTTCATCTTCGGTCAAACCCGGGAGTTTTAATTTAACTTCATAAGATTGACCTTTAGAAAAGACAAGCGCATTAAATTCGCGTTCACCTTTAACAATTGCTTCTTTTATACCACGAATATAAATTGTATCTCCAATATTAAAACTAGGTTTTTCATCTATTATAAACGGTAGCAATCCCCAATTAACCAGATTGCTTCTGTATCTTTTCGTTGCATAATCCAATGCTATATTCGCCCAACCTCCCAGAACTTTTTGGCATGAAGCGGCCTGTTCTCTCGCCGAGCCGTCTCCAGGCTTGTTAGCGTATATCACACTTCCTACACTTGTTTTATAAAAATCAACTTCTAATGTTAAGGTTTTCATCTCTTCTGCTAACAGTTTATCCGATTTACTTAAACGAGCTGTTTCCTTAGCTCTTTTTACATACCCGGGGTCTACTCTGCTCAAAGCAAATTCCGCTAATTTTAAAGGGTTTGAACGGTATGAAGAGGTTTCGCCGGACGGAATCAATTCGTCTGTAGTAGTTACAGGATCGTCTAAATATGAAACTACTTTAAGTATCAAATCATCTTTTAAAGGTTCCATTTCGGGCCAGTTCATTATATTAGGACCGAATCTTAACGAAGCATCTTCCTTAGGCTTATTATAACCGTTATATACTCTGTTTTTATATATTTCTGCGTTGAAGCTATACGTGTAATTTTTTTCTTTATAATCAATTTCTGTAGCAGGAGTAATTACACCTCGATTTAATGCGGTAGCCGCTATTGAACGTGAATCCATTAATGCCACAGCGGCAACTTGCCCGTCACCGGGTTTTGAACCTTCCCTGTTCGGGAAATTTCTTGTTGTGTGACGTATACTAAGAGAGTTATTAGCCGGTACATCTCCCGCTCCGAAGCACGGACCGCAAAAAGCCGATTTAATAATTGCTCCGGACATCATCAATTTATTCACAGCACCTAATTTATTTAATTCATAAAAAACAGGTTGACTTTGCGGATATACACTGAAAGTAAACTCATCCGTACCTATGTTATGTCCGTCCATAATATCAGCGGCTATACATATGTTTTCATATGTCCCACCACTGCACCCGGCGATGATACCTTGATTTACGGTTACTTTCCCATTAGACACGAGCTTTCTGAAAGATATATCCGGATCTTTAGAATTAACTTTCACTTCGGAATCTACTTTCGCCAATAAATCATCGGCATTTTCTATAAAGTTCTTTATGGTATAGGTATTACTTGGGTGGAACGGCAAAGCTATCATAGGTTCTATTTTTGACAGATCCACTTTCACCGCCCTATCATAGACCGCAACGTTACCCGGTTTTAACTCCTTGTAATCCTCTTTCCTTCCATGTATATCATAATATTCATAAACTTTTTCATCGGTAGTCCATATGGAACTCAAGCAGGCGGTTTCGGTTGTCATAACATCAATACCGTTTCTATAATCAATGGACAAACCGGCAATACCCGGTCCGGTAAATTCCATGATACTGTTTTTAACAAATCCCTTGCCAAACACCTCTCCGATAATTGCCAATGCCACATCTTGCGGCCCTACACCCTTCTTTGGAGAGTTTTCAAGATAAACACACACAACATCAGGGTAGGATAAGTCATATGTTTTGTTTAATAACTGTTTAACAAGCTCCGGTCCGCCTTCACCTATCGCCATTGTTCCTAAAGCTCCGTAACGTGTATGACTGTCTGAACCTAAAATCATCTTTCCGGAGCCGGATTGCATTTCTCTCATATATTGATGTATTACAGCCAAATGAGGAGGCACAAAAATACCACCGTATTTTTTAGCCGCAGAAAGACCGAATAAATGATCGTCTTCGTTAATTGTGCCGCCCACCGCACATAAACTGTTATGACAGTTTGTCAGTACATAGGGCAAAGGAAATTCTTTTAACCCGCTGGCTCCGGAAGTTTGAATTATTCCCACATAGGTTATGTCATGGGATGCTAAAGCATCAAACTTGATTCTCAATTTTTTGTGGTCTGCCGAAGTGTTATGAGCCGTTAAAATAGACCATGCCATAGTACTTTTATATCCTTCATTCAGTTCGTCTTGTGAAATCTCTCTCAAACCGCATTTTAAAAGCTCATTATTAACCTTTTCCTTAGATATATCGGTTACCAACGCATTTCCGTTTATTAACACCGTTTTTTTATTGTATAATGTAATCAAAATTCCATCACCTTTCTTTATTAATAACTTGAATATTATATAACTATATTTATATATAATCAACCGCCCGCACTTTTCATATGATATAAATTATAATGTTGTCATCATAGGTTGTTCAAATAGTATAAATCATGTTAATATTAACGGTAATTTAATTCTGCATATTCATATGCCTTATTTTTAGCTAACATATATATCTCTATCATTTTGTCACACAATTCATTAAACGATTCGTCCGGCTGCATTCTTAAAGGATCTTCCCGGAACCAATTCAATGTCTTTTTTATACCTTGATAAAAAGGCATTGTGGCGTTATACTCAGGAACATATCTTTTTATTTTGCTATTATCGAAAACAACACTTACCGATTTGTCTCCTAACAATCCGCCTTTGTTTGAAGGTGACATTATAGATATAAAATCCGACGGTATATGGATCAAATCAGGTTTTACACCAACAGCATGGCCGATTATCCCAATTATTTGATTCCAACATAAAACCTCGTCTGATGTTATATGAAATACATTTCCTATGGCGTGAACATTTTGGAACAA
Organism: uncultured Clostridiaceae bacterium; assembly: GCA_964547525.1. GTDB lineage: Bacteria > Bacillota > Clostridia > JAAYHZ01 > JAAYHZ01 > CAZJOD01. Next base: position 26,059 of record CAZJOD010000006.1, on the reverse strand, counting down.
ACCTGTAATTCCTTTTGCAAAGTCGGTATTATGAGTCAAAGTAAATAATGAGGTACCGTCTCCGGGAACAATAATTTTTTTCCCCTTTAACATTCGATCCACAAGAGTGTATCTGTTTTTTCTGCTGTTGAAAATAAAAGGTATCATTGTATCCCCATAAGTGTATGACGGCCTTACTATGGTGACGGGGAATCCGGATTCTACATATTCTTTCATCAATAGCTCTTCACAAGCTATTTTCAACTGTGCATAATCCCAATAAGGATTTTTCAAAAAACAAGATTCATCTATAAGATAATTACGCGGAGGTCTTTCATAACAGGCAGTCGAACTTATGAATACATACTGCCCTGTCTTATCTTTAAATAATTCAATATCTGTTTTTATATGTTCAGGTTCAAAAACTATCCAATCAACCACCACATCAAAATGATAATTCTTTAAGATTTTATTAGCAGCTTCTTTGTCTCTTATGTCACAATTAATTAATTTGGCTTCTTTTGGGGCTCTCTCGTTTTGATTTCCTCTGTTAAGCAGATACAATTCGTAACCTTTTTGTATGGCAAGCTCAGAAACCGCAGTACTTATAGTCCCTGTGCCACCTATAAATAAAACTTTCATATTTTAAGCCATAATCTCTTTGTTTAGAGATTCTCTCCTTCCTAACCAAAAATTTATAAACACTTAATACTAAATTGGATACATTTTTAAAACTTGATTTTAAAAATGTATCCCGGCCCGTGGACGCTCGATGCGACCGCAGGTCTAAAAAACACAATATTAACTCATTTATTCTTTTTCATAATTAACAAACCTATTAAACATATCGGTAAAAATAGCATTACGATTAATCTCATAAGCACAGCTTATCAACGGGCGTGTTTGGTCGAAGCTGTATTTATCATTAGGATTCACTACCGGGCTATGAACAAAGGCACATCTGACCCAACTCGGATTAATCAGCCATGCAATAGTAGATATGTCCCAAATTACCCGCCCGTAACCAAAATGATTTTTTGAACAACCTTCATATATATTTAACAAGTTGTCACACATTTTATTTTTACCCTCAAGGTGACCTTTCAGATCGTATAAGGTTGTTATAAGGTGAGATGCGACACCGGCACATGGTATCTGAACTAAAGGTACCGAGCTGTTAAAAACAACATTCGCGGCTTCCTTATCTTGAAACATATTAAATTCCCTTGTATGCGGATGTTGATAGGAATGACCTCCCAACCAAACTACAATAATTTTTTCTATAATTTTAGGTTCAATTAAAATTGCCGATGCAATATTTGTAATCGCTCCGATAGTCGCTACATACAACGGATTTTCGTCGTCCGATTCCATTGCTTTTCGTATCAAATCTCTAACCGCAGGACTGTCACATGGTTCATTTTTATCTCCTAAATATCGGTGAGATCCTTTAAATACGAAATTATCTTTTTCCATTCCCATACTGTTAAGTAACTTTTTAATCTCGTCATAACTTTTTTCCATACCGTCTTTAGGGTTTTCTGACATTTGATTGTAAAATGGCGCCGCATATAACGCTTTAACGTTGAGCTTGTCCTTTGAGCACATAGCGTAACATACTGCGAACTGATCGTCTATCTCGTTAAAAGTATCGGTATCTAATACCATATTAATTTTGCCTTCCGGCTTCATACTTAATTTTTTTATTATTGTTTCATTATTTGGCATAACTTTATCCTCCATAATATGTCATTGATTTTGAAAAACCTCAATTAGAGCAATAACATTCTCCTCAGGTATGTCTTTGGGCATTGCATGTGTGGGAGCTGCAATATAACCCCCACTTTTACCTAATATGTTCATTATTTCCCGAGTCTTTATCTTTACTTCCAAAGGTGAAGCGAAAGGTAGAAACGCTTGTGTACTAATACCACCCCAGAATGTTAAATTCGCACCGTATTCTTTTTTTACTTTTTTAATATCATAGATCTCAGGTTGAAATGTTTGGTATATATCCAACCCTGCATCTATTAAATCGGGGAATATTTCTAAAATGTCACCGCATGAATGTTGTGCAATAAATTTACCTGATTTTTTAACAGCGTCATACATCTTTTTTATTCGTGGTAATATAAATTTTCTCCAATACCCGGGGCCGGTTATCAATCCTTTTTGCTGTCCCCAATCGTCTCCGAACATAAAACAGTCTATAGGATACTTTACAGCTTGCTCTATAATTTTCAGATTATAATCACAAATTTTATCCAGTAGAGTGTGAACGAAATCCGCATCTGTAACCATCCACATTAATAGATTTTCCATTCCACATAAGGTCCAAGCTCTTTCAAACAAAGAAAAACCGATATTAGCTATCTTAAAATTATTATTTTTACGTTTTAGCATCTCTGTAATGTTTCTATTTACAATGTCGGAATCAGGCTCCGGTAGACATATCAATTTTTTGTCAGGTACAGGTATTTTTATTTTATCTATAATGCCTATATCTCTATCGACGGTTCTGTTCCATATTACATCGAACGAATCCTTTACGAACCCCGGTTTTATAATATCAAAACCTGCAGTACATGAAACAGAATCCATATGATTCCCAATGGTTTCTAAAAATTTTGGATTTTTAGTATATCGTATAATTTTTTCCGCTTCCTCAATTGTAAAGTCCACATTATATGGTATCTTTTCCGTATCTTTATGTTGTATGGCGACAATAACCCGTTCTCTGTTATCCATTTCGACCAAACCTCCGTCTACTGTGAATATTCAACACTATTATATCATTAGATACCTACATTTGGTCAAAAAATCTATTTCTATTCTACTATTAGAACGGTTTGAGCCGTGGAATCTTCTATACCTGTTATAGCGGCATTCTCTTCAACTAGAAGGCGAATATATTCATAAGCTTCTTGAGTTATCAATTCACCCGGGGCCAATATAGGTATACCCGGGGGATAAAACATAACAAATTCGGCACTTACCCGTCCTATCGCCTCTTTAAAAAGAATCCTTTTTTTTGGCATATAAAAAGCTTCTCTTGGTGAATAAATAAGGTTTACATTACACCATGGTTTAAAAAATAATTGCTTTTGACGTGTCGAGTATTTCTTACTTATTAGTGATAACGCATTAACCATTACAGGGATCTCATCAAATGAAGAACCTATCCCGGGGATAAATAAGATATTTTCCGAGTCTCCGAATTCCGCGTATATGTCATATTCCGATGCCAATATATCAAACATATGGATACCGGTAATATCCAATCGCTTAATATTAAAAACAACTTTTGTGGAATCATATCCGTACATACCTACATCATCCGTTACATGGGTTACAGGTACATATCCCGGAATAAGTCCTACTTTGTAGCGAATTTCCTCAGCAATATCGATTACTTTTTGATACATCTTCCGACCGTTTTTTGCCAATTGTTTTCTTGCAACATCCAAAGAAGCCATAAGAAGATATGAAGCACTGGTTGTTTGAGTAATGTTTGATACGGATTTTATATAATTTTTGCTAAAATACCTTTCTTTGAGTAAAAGTATAGAGCTTTGGGTTAAAGATCCGCCTGTCTTATGAACGCTTAAACCTGCCATATCGGCACCTGCCTCAATAGAGCCTGAGGGAAGATCCGGGTGAAAATAAAAATGTGTACCGTGCGCTTCATCGGCTAATACCGACATATCGTATTTATGAGCTTCTTTGGCAACTTCCGCTACATCACATACGAACCCGTAATATGTGGGGTTTATTATCAAAACCGCTTTTGCATCTTTATTATCATTTATCGCTTTTATATAATCTTGTTCGGTTACACCCAAAGTAAGTCCCAGTTTATATGAAAATTTAGGTTGTACATAAACCGGAAAAGCTCCTGAAATAATCATTGCGTTTATAATAGATTTATGGACATTTCTCGGGATTATAATTTTATCCCCCGGACGGCATGCTGCCAATATCATGGTTTGTATTGCCGATGTGGTACCGTTAACCATAAAAAACGCCGCATCGGCTTTAAATAAATCCGCCGCTAATATCTCCGCATCTCGTATTACACCCTGAGGGTTAAGTAAGTTATCCATTCCGTACATAGAATTTATGTCGGCACGTAACATACGTTCACCGAAATAGTCTGTAAGTTCCAAAGATCCTGCTCCTTGTTTATGACCCGGAACATCCATATGGATAGATTTCTTACCGCTATGCTCGGTTAATGCCGTAAACAATGGTGTATGATCATGATTTAACCGTATATCCAATTATATTCTCCTTTCCTAAATACACAATTCAAGTCAGTTAAATATGTAGTAAAATAAAGCAAACAAAAATATATTACCTCTTTGCTTTCAATCTTTGTATATGCATTAATATTATTGTCATTTTATTGTATGATATTAATGGTAAATTAGTGAGAGCTTAGCATTATATAGGTTATTAAGCACATTACCTGTAATCATATACTATGGTAGTTTCTTGTAATCTCCTGTAGTGCCTTAACTTTTTATTTAATTTACTAAGCTGAAAAAATATAATCGAAAAAATTTCCCACATAACCACCCATGCACCGATTAATAGTCCCTCGGGAATAATTTGTAGCATTGAATTTTCTTTGATTTTAGCTTGTATAACAAATGCACAAATCAAAAGAGAAATACCGATAATAAAATATAATGCTGAATTTCTGACAAGTATTGTTCTTTCGAGACCGGTTTTTCTGATAATGTATGTAAAATAGTTATGTATGGCCATTATACTTTTCTTTTCACGTTCAATATCTTTTATTTTATAGGGAAGATTAAAATTAATAACTATCTTTTTTTTATACGGTATTTCAAGCGAACAATCGGTTAAATATTCAATTAAATCGTCATCAATCGATCTTTTAACCATTGGCGAATAATCCCAGGTACTGTATACATCTCTGTAATAATCCAAGTGTATGTCAATGTAATATATTTTTTCGTTTATATCATATCGATATAAACTTTTTGGATCGAGTCTTTGCATTATTACCTCCTGTTTTAAGTTTAAAGAATAAGAATATGGTTTACAAAACCATAACGAATTATGCAGTTGTATATTGAAATATTATTCAACGATTGTTATAATTGTGAATGTTTATGACAATTAGCAGGAAAGGTCCGTGACAATATGTTACTTATACATAAAAAAATTCACCCAAAAATAAAAAAAGAATCTATTGTATTTATACTTTGCTGGATAGCATATGCGTCAATATATTTCGGCAGAATAAATTTGTCAGTGGCGGCATCTGACATTCAAAGTTTTTTAGGTATAAATAAAGCTCAAATCGGTCTGCTGGGTACGGTATTTTTTTGGATATATGCCACCGGCCAATTAATAAACGGGAATTTGGGCGATCGTTTCGCAGGTTATAAAATGATCTTTCTGGGGTTATTGGTAACAGGTACCTCCAACATTTTATTCGGCTCGTCATCGGGATTTATTCCGCTATTAGTTATATGGACGGTAAACGGGTATGCTCAATCCATGTTATGGGGACCTATGGTACGTACACTGTCCGATTGGTATCCGGAAAATATGAAAAGCAAAATTTCAGTAGGAATAAGTACTTCAATGACAGTAGGATATCTTTTGGCATGGGGGCTGTCCGGTCGACTCACCGCTACTGCAGGATGGAGACCTGCATTCATAGTTCCGGGTATATTTATATTCTTATATTCTTTTATTTGGTTATTAAAAACAAGAAAATTACATACGGCAAAAATAATAAATGTTAATGAATCAAGTGATAATCCTTCTTTTCAAAATTCTTATAATAAAATTACTATGATTGACTTGCTGATTGGCAAAAGATTGTGGTTGATTGCTTGTGTTTGTATGACTCAAGGTATTATAAAAGAAAGTATTTCAATGTGGGGTCCCATTTTTATAATGGAGCGAAATAATATAGATATTTCCGCACTACCTTCAATTATAATCATTATTCCGTTAATAAATTTCTTAGGTTTGCTACTGGCGGGACACATAAATAAACTGTTGCATAACAAAGAAAAAATCACCATATTGATTATGTATTTAATATGCACCTTAATGATAGTCATACTTGCAATTGCAAAAAATATGACTCTTCTATTATCCGTTATAATCACCGGTGGAATTTCAGCTTCCATGTTCGGAGCTAATTCTATGCTTTTAGGTGTCATACCTATGAATTACACAAAATATCATAGGTCTTCATCAGCTGCAGGTTTTTTGGACTTTTGTTCCTATGTGGCGGCAGGAGTATCTTCAACGGTAGTCGGTTTATTGGCAAGTTCCACAGGATGGTCTACAGTAATAAACTTTTGGTTGGTTACGGTTATCATCGGCATACTTTTAACGGCATTTTCATATAAATATACAAAGTCCTAACATCATACAGTTTATAGCATAGTATAAATATACTTTACCATACAAATATTGTATATTTTTCTATTGTGTGATATCATATACTATAATAAAAACACCTGTGTAATTTCAATCAATTTAAAAACTACTCGGACTCATAGCGAGTCGGCAAGGACAAAACTATGGATAAATACAAACTTTTAAGTAAATTTGACTTTATTTCAAGAATGGAAAAAAACAATAGTGATATACTGGTAAACTCCATTGTGTTTAAAAAGATCCCTCTTGGCATGATCATATTCGGTGACAATGGGAATTGCAAAGGAGTTCCTCTTATAGTACAAGGTAATTTAAGGCTGTTCAGGGTCTCTGAAAACGGACGTGAAATGACCGTATACAAAATAGGTAAGGGAGAATTATGTGTTCTTGCGGCAATTTGTATTTTAGGAGATTTAGAGTATGAATATTCGGTGGAAGCCGAAACAAACTGCATAATCGCCGATATCCCACCCGATATTTTTAAATTATTACTAGATACCGATAAAGCTTTTAAAACTTATGTGTTTAATACTTTAGCCGAAAAATTAATTATTTCTCTAAACAAAATAGAAATGGTAAATTTCACAGGTATCGAAGAGCGGATTCTTAACTATTTAGAAATGCATTCGGATGATAATAACCTGGTAAAAACCACACACGAAAAAATAGCGATAGAACTTGGCACAAGTCGTGAAGTAATAAGCCGCCAAATAAAAAAAATGGCGGATAGAGGTATGTTAATACAAAAAAGAGGTTTTATAACTTTGATAAGAATGTAACAAAGTCACAGAATTAAACATAACCATATGCTATCTTATATATGCCGGATACATACCTATTTTTCATAAATCAAATAGGAAAATCAAACAAATAATAATCAGGAGCATATATACGAAAGGCAGGTAATAGTTTATGTCTAAAAAGGTACTCATAGTAGGCGGAGTTGCCGGTGGTGCAAGTTGCGCAGCCAGGTTGAGAAGGTTGGATGAGTCCGCTGAAATTATAATGTTCGAGCGTGGAAACTATATATCATTTGCAAATTGCGGGCTCCCGTATCATATCGGAGGTATTATTACAAAAAGGGAGTCTTTATTATTACAGACTCCACAAAGTTTTAAGGAAAGATTCAATGTTGACGTAAGAATAAAAAATGAAGTCTTATCTATTGATCGTGAAAAAAAGCTAATAACGGTAAAAGATTTAAATAAAAACGAAAATTATGTTGAAAATTACGATGTGCTTGTATTATCTCCGGGTTCTTCCCCTGTGAAACCACCCATTCCCGGCATAGATAGTCCTAAGATAATGACTTTATGGAATATGAATGACATGGATGCCATAATAGAAACAATCAAAGAAAAATCACCTGAAGACGCTTTGGTCGTAGGAGGCGGATTCATTGGATTGGAAATGGTGGAGAATTTAAAAGAAGCCGGTATAAATGTTACATTGGTGGAGATGATGGATCAAGTCATGCCTCCTATTGACTTTGACAGCGCTCAGATAGTTCACAAACACCTTGTGGATAAAGGTGTCCGATTAATTTTAAATGACGGTGTAGACACATTTAAAGACATTGAAAACGGTGTGGCGGTAACTCTCAAAAGCGGTAGAATCTTAGATACGGATATGGTTATTCTATGTATCGGCATAAAACCTAACAGTGAACTTGCAAAAAACTGCGGGCTTAATGTAAGTCAATCAGGTGGAATAATAACCGATGAAACGATGCGCACCTCAGATAACAACATATATGCAGTCGGCGATGTAGTAGAGACTTTCCATTATGTCAGTAAAGATAAAAGCATGATAATACCTTTGGCGGGACCGGCGAATAAAATGGGACGTTTAGCCGCGGACAACATATCCGGGCTAAACAGAAGGTATAAAGGCTCTTTAGGTTCATCGGTTGCTAAAATATTCGATCTTACAGTGGCATGTACCGGATTAAATGAAAAGCAATTGATAAGAGACGGTAAAAAGTTGCATTCCGATTATCATGTCACTATAATACATCCTTTGTCACATGCCGGTTATTATCCCGGCGGGCTGCCTTTAATGCTTAAGCTAATATTTGATAAAGAGGGAAAAGTACTCGGTGCACAAAGCGTAGGTTATGAAGGCGTTGATAAACGTATAGACGTCATTGCAACGGCATTGCGTTTTAACGGTACAATTTATGATCTTGAAGAATTGGATCTTTGTTACGCACCACCTTACTCTTCTGCAAAGGATCCGGTAAATATGGCAGGATTTTCAGCTGAAAATATTTTATCGGAAACTGTTGAATACATTACGGTAAATGAACTGATAAACATGGATCCAAAACCTCTTATACTTGATGTAAGAACTCCGGAAGAAAGATCGATGGGTTTTATAGAAGGCAGTATTGGTATACCGGTAGATAACCTTAGAAAAAGATTGGGTGAATTGGATAAGACTAAAGAATATGTAGTCCATTGTGCAGTAGGTATACGTTCATATGTAGCTTATAGGATATTAAAACAAACCGGATTTGAAAAAATTTATAATCTTGCCGGCGGGTATACATCGTATAAGATTATAACCGGTGATTATACTGATCGTGTTAAGAAAGACGGAGAGGATACCTTTATGAATATTAGTTTGAATCAAGATAAAAAAAAGGCGAACGATTTATCATATATAAAAGAAACATTTAATACTATCGAAGTCGATGCTTGCGGACTTCAATGCCCGGGACCGGTAATGAAGCTTTACGAAGCCATACAAAAAGCGGATAAAGGTGACGTTATAAAAATTACATCCACAGATCCGGGTTTTTTCGCCGATGCGGTGTCTTGGTGTGCAAGAACAAAAAATACGTATATAGCCGGCGAAAAACTTGACAAGTCATTTGTAGTGCTTATTAAAAAAGGGTGTGAAAACGATGATTGTACCGGTCAACAAGCAAACCAAACAAACGATAAAACTTTTATTCTTTTTTCAGGAGATTTAGATAGAGCTATGGCGGGTTTTATTCTGGCAAACGCAGCGGCTGCGATGGGACGTAAGGTAACAATGTTTTTCACTTTCTGGGGGCTCAATATATTAAGAAAAAATGAGAAAATATATGTTAAGAAAACATTTATGGAAAATATGTTCGGTTTTATGATGCCAAGAGGAGCTAACAAACTGGGATTATCTAATCTTAATATGATGGGTATGGGTTCGAAAATGATGAAAGGTATAATGAAAAAGAAAAATGTAACTTCATTGGATCAATTGATTGAAAATGCTAAAGCAAACGGTGTTAAGATGATTGCATGTACCATGTCAATGGATGTTATGGGCATCCAAAAAGAAGAACTGATTGACGGGATCGAATATGCCGGAGCGGCATCATATTTAAGCGCCGCCGAGGGTTCCGACACAAACCTGTTTATATAAATAATAAATTCAGATATTATTTTATGCCGCCTGCAACAGGCGGCATTTATTATAAAAAATACTTTATACTGCATTTTTTGTCTTGTTTAAATATATGAATATAAAGCCCGTAAAAGAAAATAAAACCGCAGGTATAATCATAGAAGCGGCCATACCGACAGCTTCACCTGTTAAACCCATTAAATACGGTACTAACATGTTTCCTACGCCCGAACAAGCTACCATTAGTGAAAATACGGTGCCGGTGGAACTTTTAAACAGGTTCCCTGCATAAGAGACTATTAAAGGGTATTGACTTGAGAAAGCAAACCCCATTGCGATTACCGCAAAATATATACCGAAATCACTGCGTACAAAGGCTGAAAGCAATGTAAAAATTGCCGATGAGAACGCAAGCATGATAACAATTTTTACAGGCTTGAACTTAAGTGTCAGCATTCCGCACAATACTCTTCCCACGGTTAATGCAATCCAAAACAAAGAAACGGCTAAAGTTGACTTATCAGCGGTAAACATAAATCCGGTTTCTAAATATGTACACATCCATCCCCAAGCTCCTACCTCCGAGCCGGTGTAAAAAAACATACTCAAACATAGAAGAATAAAATATTTATTTTTAATTAATTCCATTGGTTTAATATTTGGTTTTACTATTTTCTTAATTCCAATATTTGCTTTAGTCCTCTGTTCGTCATAAAAGGAAAATATAAATATTAATGCCACAACAGCCATAACCAAAGTTAATACGGCATAACAGTTTCTCCAAGTAAAACCTGAAAGTATTGCTTGCCCTACAGCCAACGGCCCTATTACAGCACCTATTCCAAAAAATATTTGCACCATATTAACATAATACTCCGGTTTCTCCGGATTTATATCGTGTAAGAAAGCACTTGCCATACTTTCAATAATTCCACCGAATCCACCTATGAAAATAGATGCAATACATAATGTTAAAAAATCAGAAGCAGTAAAAAAAGCGGTTAACGCTAATGATATCCCTGCTACAGCTATGTTTAGGACTTTCTTTTTACCGATCCTGTCGGCTATATATCCTCCAACAGGGACAAACAAAGTTAGACCTATAAAAGTGTATGTAAAAATTATACCTACACCGCCTATATCCAATTCAAAGGATCTTGCAATTTCCATAATCAAAGGACTGATCACAGTGAGAACCATAGCAAATATTAAAACGGTAAAACAGCTTAGATATGTTAAGTACTTTGTTTTCATAAAATTCCTTTATAATTTATTATTTTAATTAAATATATATCAATACACAGATTTTCAAGGATTAAATGTATGATTTCACTACAATAAAATAATATTTTTACAGTGGAATCATGTATAAGTCTCCCGACCATAGACATAACGAATTATACCATCCTTATAAAGCGTATACAATAGACAATCGAGTAGGAAAACATTTTAAGAACCATAAAAAATGTAATATGATTTTACTTAAAATGATCATAAACTGTAGTTATAATAATGTAATGTTTAAAAAGGAATCTTTAATATGAGGTTAATATGACGATATTGTACAACATTTATCATTTATATAGCTCATTATAGCAAGAACTACATATTATAAGGGATCCTTTTTCTATTAAATTTACCCGAGATCCGCATAATTTACATGAAGGAATAACCGGTGTAAGTATTATTGAGTCTGCTTCCACAGTAATTTTTAGTGAATCTTTACAGGCAATTCCCAAACAATTAAGGACTTCCGTGGGGATTTTGATTCTTCCTTGATTATCAATTTTTCTTTCTGTCACAGAATCTTCTCCTTATGTAAATATATCTTAAATAAATTATATCTTGTACTTAATCATTTTGCAACAGTAATATTTGCATATGGTTACTGTAACGAAATGGTTTTAACAGTTAAAATATTATTAAACTAAATTACGGAGACTTTTTATGGATACTAACGATTTAGTAAAAAAAATAGCATATAACATTCGAAAGTTCAGAGAAACCCACAACTTAACCCGTGAAGAGTTTTGTGAGAAATTGGATATGGACGCGGCATATTGGGGTACTATAGAACGAGGAGAGCGCAACATAAACATTCAAAAAATTATTGAGGTATGTAAAACATATAATATAGATACAGGCAGTATTATTGAAATAGAACCCAAACTAGAAATTACAGATGAGAACATAAGAAAAATAAACGATCTGATCAAAGGATGCACTAATAATCAATTGGCAGCCATAATAAAAGTCTTAGAAAATTTAATACCGAATTTAAAATAAGGTTTTTTAATAACTACATACAGGGCTTTTATTCTTTTTCAAAGCTATTTATTTTGCAACCTGTCATGGCATTATCTATCAAGTCGTTGTAAACTCTATATCTTGAATCGAATACCTGTTGAATTAACATGGCTCCGGCACCCATAACAAATAACGAAAAAAATATTACAACAGGTGATAAATTACCAATACTACCTATGATAAATGCCGCACTTGCAACTATAAAGGCAATCCCAAAAAACAACAGTAAAGTCGCTTTGAAAATAAAAACGTTCATTTTTGTTCTATAAAGATTTTTAGACAAATATCCTTTCTCCATCACTTCTTTTATTCTTTTTGGTACATGTTTTAAGCTTTTTTTTCCATAAATCATATACAATTGTGAATAACATGTATATCTTTGAGCCATCTCACGAGGGTCAACCAAATTGTCCCTTAAGCGATATAAACTAATCCCCTGATCGACTTTCATTTTTATAAACCTGTTATAATTGGTACATATGATATTCCTATAATCATTGTGCAAATCAGGAACTTCACGTAAAATCTCTTCACAATAATCCATTTTTATACCACCTTTTACTAATACTTAATTCTCATTAATACCATTTATTAATATTATAACGCTTAAATTCCATTTATCGCATAAATTATAAGTACATGGTTATAAATTTCATTAAAGCTTGATTTTAATTTAAATGTTTTAAGTGAACACAATGCCCGTCTTATTAACAGGCATTATGCTAATTTTTGTTATTTAATATTTTATTGTCATCAAGAAATTATATAAAATTATTTTTGCCGGCATTGTTCGATCATTCTATTAATTCTATCTCTTTTTTGTATTAACCAAGTGGCATCCTTCGGATATTCACTAAAAGTTATAGGTGTATCCAAATCATCTTCAATAATCGATACCACAGCTTCTTTCCCTATATAGATCTCAAGCGATTGTAATGCCCTTAAATCTTGAAGCGCTTCATAAAAAACTTCCATTCTTATTGATTCTAACGGTCCTTCTTTACCCGGATATACTAAAAATGCGTCTCCTGCAGGCACAAAGAACGCTCCGTCGGTAACACGGAAAGGATCGATGGGGAAACGTGAATATTGGGAATACCAAAAATTATAACCCCACTGTAAGAAACCTACAATACCATATTTATACAGCTGAAGTCCGAGTATTCTGTTTCTTGCAGACGGCATGTCTATAAACCTGTTAGAAACCTTTTTGTATTGACCACAGCAATAATATGTCCATAAATTCGGTACATTGTTTTCTAAAAAGGCTTCTATATGATTGTTCGCCGGTATAGGATTTTTAACTAATCCTTTTTCATAAAATGTATAATCCGATAAAGCGTCAATTACAGGAAAATCTTCTACATGCTTCTTAATAATATTATTTGCATTTTCATACGATTCCAAATGCATCATAGACGGTTCATCCGAAACATGAAAATAGCTACAATTTTCAAGCTGATTTTCTTTTATAAATGCAATTAAGCATGGTAAAAACTCGTCAAGAAAGCTTTTATACTCCACACCTGCGGCATCTGTTTCCCACCCGAAAATTCTTTTATATTCTCCGTTTATAGTCGCCATAATTTTTGGTGCGTGTTTAGCTCCCCACTGGGTAAAAAGATGCGAAAATTCAAAATACTCAATTCCGTTGGATTTACACATTGAAATCCACTTTTTTAGCTTTTGGAAACCGAAAGTATAAGTATCTCCGTTCTTATTCACTTCAACCAATTGAACCGTAGGTCTTTCTCCACCTACCATAGTATCTAAAGGTGGTGTAAAAATAGGTGTTAATATCATATTTATACCATGTTCCACTGCAGTTTTAATATACTTATCCAACAAATCCCAATGTTTATTACTGAAAATTTCGGTTTTATACCATGTAGCTATACAATCACTATGAAACCATTCTGTATGAATCAATGTCTGTTTTGGTAGAGAAGCTTCTAAAACAGTAAGCTGAAAATTTTCTTTGCCTAACATCTCACCGGTTTTTGATTCAAAAATCACATCTATGGGATAAATTCCGGGTTCTACATTATTATCAAGATTTATTGTGATCCATAAAGATCTCCATTGTCTTGGCAAAAGCGTTATCCCGGCTTGATCCGGCGGAACCAATATATCAGGATAAAGACCCGGTAATCCTCTTAATATGTTATCATCATGATCACCATATACAGGCATCTCCACGGGAACCGATTCAACTTTACGAACTGTCACACATGGTGCAATATCAGATACCACTTTTATACAAACTTCCTTTAGCATAAATTTGCTCCAACGGTAAGCCACTTGAAAAGAATAAACTTCGTTTGCCAGAGCGGTTCCCTCTAAATGTCGTGGGGCATTTAATTCAGCATCTGCAAAAACTTTTACCAATGAACTTACGGTTTTGGTCTCTAAAAAAGTAATTATACTCATATTTTTTCTCTCCTTTTTATGTATAAGCATTACATGCTAATTTATAGTTTATTTTAGTCGATATCTTCATCTTCAAATGACAACTCTTGTATTTCATCTTTAGGCAAGAATGCTTCCCTAGGGTATTTACTGTTATGATCCCATAGAATCCATTCTTCATACCCTACATCATATACAGCTTGTATTTGTTGCCTGATTTGCACCGCACCATATTTCTGATAGTAGCCGGAGGGCAGATAAGATGCTGTAAAGGCTTGTAAATAAGGTCTCATACCGGCTTTGTATCCTTCTACCGGATCAAGCCTTTCTTTCATACGTTTGAGTGTACCGAATATTATTTCATATGGAAACAGATCCGGTGCTTCATATAATATGCCGTTTAAGATAGTTCCTACACCGTTGCCCATAACCTTATTGGTGCCGTTGGCATAATGAGACGGATATACCATAGGACATATATAATCGATATTCATGCCTACCGACTCTAACTCTTGACCTATGTGTTTTCCGTCTGCAACACTAAGTCCCACAATGCCAAATATATCAGCTGAAACTTTAACGCCGTAGGGTTTTAATTCTGTGACTGCAAATTCCAAAAATTTGTTTATAGCCTCTACTTTAGTAGGTATATTTTCTCCATAAAAATCTTTACCCCCCGTTCCGGTAGGAAACCGTACATAATCCAATTGAATCTCGTCAAATCCTTTGTTAACCGCTTCAATAGCTAAATCCAAAAGATATCTATGAACGTCAGGATTATACGGATTGGTCCACGGTGTGTTTCCGTTCTCTTTCCAAAGTAAACCTTCCTTTGTTCTAATAGCAAGATCCGGTCTTTTTGAAGCTAACATAGGATCTCTGAAACATACCAGTCTTCCTATGACATAAATATCATTCTCATGGAGCTTCGATATGACAGATTCCGGATTATATGAGCTTGTAAACAATCCGTACTCCACCGCGTATGGAACATCCGACTTATAATAAATGGGTCCGTCTTTAATGTCTATAACTACAGCATTCAATTCAGTGGTTCGTGCAAGATCAATTATGTAATCAATTACATCGGGGGTTCCTGCAGCACCTGCATTTAGGTATACAGCTTTTACTTTAACATCTTTTTGATCCGGATTGGTTACGGTTGAACCTGATTCATTATCCGGGTCTGCATTACCGGTTTCGTTATTATCCGTATCATCATTCCCGATATCATCTTCAAAATCATGATCAATATCAGTTTCATCACTATACTCATCATCGGACTTATCTTCTGTTACCGACGGTGCTGTTTCAATAGGGACTGTTGTTTCCTCCGGTTTTGATTTTTCGGTTGTCTTTACGGTTTCAGAAACAGAACCGCTTGTTTCATGAGTTTCGGCTACATCAGGTCGAGTTGTTTGAGTATCACCATTAATATCAATGTCTTCAGACATGTTCATATTAGGTACGGCTATAAAAATAATAACCACAGTTAAAACAATAGCTGAAATAATAATTAATAATATCTTTTTATCTAAAATCTTCATTATACCCCCACTTTATTCATTTAGAAATGATTTACAAGTGAACCTTTCAATATTTACCCTCTTATTGTAACAAATAAAAAAACAAAAATACCATTTTATCTATTATACCGGGGATTACCGTTTCTTCAAAATAAATATTGATATAATTACATATAAGATTTCACGGCAATTACTCACTTACTGTAAACCGCCGTTAAAATCAATCCGGTTTGAATTTTCTATATCGCATCATTAGGGTACTTTGGTTCAATATTCTTTCATTTATTGTAATAAATAAAATTTTTAAAGTAGAATCATATAAATTTTATCATATAAATTCTATCCCGGGTAGACTCCTACATGATTAAAAAATATAAACTCAGTTATGAATAGTAACCCATAGGTCAAAAAACCCGAGTTCGCATCAAGCGATCTCGGGCCTGCTCACACTTTAAAATCAAGTTTTAAAAATGCATCCTGTTTTTTTAAAAAGATGTGTCCTTATATAACCCATCTTTTTAATCGATATACCTATAACAAATTTTTAGTCAATATCTCCCTAAATATTTTTAAAACTTTGTTTTTCAGTATCCGTTTCAATTTAAAATGAAATCAATACAATAGATACGGTATGCGTTCATTCCTGAACTTGTCGGCTTGTGTTTCCCAGTCGGAAACTATATCTTTTGCAGGCCGCCCGGCTAATAAATCTTTTCTTAAAGATGACGATCCTGCACGATCATCATATGATCTTACAGATGTAAAATTAAATTTATCACTGTAATCCGAGACAATCAAAGATAATATATTCAAAGCCGCAGTAACCGGTCTGTATAAAAGACGATCATAACAAATTAACATTACACCGGAACACACTTGCCCTTGATATTGAGTATAGTTTGGTATGAAATATTTATCTATACATAGCAAACCGGGAAATTCCAACTTGTTAATATTTTCAGCAAGGTTACGACCGTTAATCCACGGTGCTCCAAAGAGGTTAAAAGGAGTGGTTGTACCTATACCCACCGACACATTGGTGCTTTGTAACAATCCGACGGTAGCATATGCCGTTAGTGTATCCAAAACCGGTATGTTAGGACTTGGAGGAGTCCACAAAAGTCCTGTTTCATCATACCACATACTCCGTTTCCATCCTTCCATAGGTATTACGGTTAAATTACATCCTATTTTATATTTATCATTATACATCAAAGCCAATTCCCCTATGGTCATACCGTGTCTGTACGGATACGCAAAACCACCTATTATTGAAAAATGTTTCGGTTCTACTACACCGCCTTCCACAATATCTCCCCCCATAGGGTTTGGGCGATCTAAAACTATTATCTCGGTACCCCCTTTAGCAGCGGCATCCATAGCAAACATCATCCACGGAGTGTATGTATAGTGTCGTACACCTGCATCCTGTGCACAAAACACAACAGCGTCGACTTGAGATATAAGATCGGCAGGCGGCCTTAATCCGGGAAAATCATACAAGCTTATCACCTGTAAACCCGTAACGGGATCTTTACAATTTTTAACTTTTACTCCTCCTTGCAGCTCTCCACGTACTCCATGTTCCATACCTAATAAAAATTTTATATTCATATCCCAATCAAAATGCATTATGTCAATTAAACTTTTACCGGTATTAGTAAGCGCCGATGTATTCATCATCAATGCTATAGTTTTTCCCTTAACAGCATCTTTTAGCTTATCTATATTTATATTAACTATAGGTTGTTTCATTAATGTCATCTTTATAAAACCTCTTTTTTTAAATGTACTGTTTTGATGAATTAAAAATCTTCTGTATTAATAATCACTTGCTTTAAAACATTTTTGCAGTAATCACACATGTGACATTTTTTATTACAGCTTGTTACTTTATCAAACCAATCTTTTGGAAACCTTGTATTATCTATTACATATGGTGCAAAGACAGGCCCGAATCCGGGTTCAAAAAGATCAAGAAGGTTTCCGTAATGCCGGCCTGATACATATGCTCCGATAACCATACCGGGTAGAGCATGCATTCTAGTAGCCAATTTTACAACAGTAAAAAACTTCTCATACCGATAAATATCTTCTGGTCGTACCCAAGAATTTTGCAACACACAGACCCAATTTTCTTCATTATTAAGATATTTCCAGCACATATGAGGGTTCCAATTGGCCATAGGTTCAATCTCTTCAATTTCATTTCCATGGGCAACCATATTATCATGGAATGTTTGCCCGGAACAATAATTCATACAACCGCTATTTGCAAGCATATACAGCTTTTTTCCGTTACATCGGGCCCAATTGGTCAATTCCTCAAGTATAGAAAATTCTCTGTTAAATTCACGCTGTACATAAAAAGAGTCAAACAAGTGAGCCACATACTCCATACCTTTGACCGTTCCTATTCTCATGTTTACCGAAGCTCTTATTTCAATATCACTCTTTCTTTGCTTTACAGCATGAGCAATCGCCAAGGAAGTGGTAGTTACAATATCCACACCTCCTATTACTATGTCGAGGTAATCTAAAATCGAATTCACATTATTTTCAAGAAAAGAAGACATGGCATATTGTCCGTAACAGTTGGCGTTAAACAATAAATCGGTTTTAATACCGATTTTCTTAAAGAATTTCAGGTCGGAAATTAATTGCTCTTGCCCCTCCCAATTAATGTAACCACGCCGGTTTACAGGAGAAGCTCTGCCTGACGCACCATCCAACCATGGGAAATATATTTCAGCGATAGAATCTTTATATTTGTTTACAATTTCTATAAACGGTCGCTCATCGGCATTATCTCTAAATTGGTATCCTACGGCGAATTTCAATTTTAATCAGTCTCCCTTTTAATGTTTTGCTTTACTATCCCGGCTTGAGGGGTAGATTCTTCTCCTGCATTTGTCACTTTTCCTTCATCAGGTGTATAATCGGACCAATCTACAGTCCAAGGCTTTTTGGTTCTAAATGGTTGTGCAAACTTGTTTTTTAAGACTCCCCTTGCTTCCAAGCTTATCATACAGGCACGAGTACAACCTTTAGCACCGCAAATAGCTTGACCTGTGTTATATACATTTGAAGGTTTTTTAAAAAAAGGAGAAATAAAATTAGGCTTAATATTTGTTTTGCCTTCAAAATATGTACCTTTCTCACCTTCTTTACACTTTTCTCCCCCTACAAAGGAAAGTCCGCATGCATCCAAATCAAGCTCTCCCCATTCAACCGACCTACCTGCAATTTCAACTTTTACCGTTTTGACAGGGCTTATAGCTTTAGCGGGGCAATTTTCAACACAAGCCATACATTTGTTGCATAATTGCGGCCCGTCATACAGGGGATCGGGTTCCAATTCCAACTCGGTTAAAACAACTCCTAATCTTTGCCTCGGTCCGAACTCCGGTGATAAAAACATTTTGCTATACCCGATTTCTCCTAATCCCGCAACAAAAGCACATATTCTAAGGTGCAGCATTATATCCGGATGAGGTTTTCCGGGTTCTACCGGTTTGCTATAATTTTTTCTCAGTTTACCTCCGTTGTCAATTGCCCTCCAGTCGCTTTGATGGCCGATTGGAATTGCTTCATATCCCTCATCTTCTATTATTTTACACAGATTTATAACCGTGAGAGGGATATATAAATAAGTAAGTCCTCCGTATCCCATAGATGAATAATTGCTAAAAAACGTTCCTTCTTCTATTCCTCTCAAAGACCCTCGCATTACACGAAATCCCATGACAATCATCGACTTTGCTCTTGGCATGATTAATCTCGGGTCCATCTGGGGCGGTGCGCCTTCAAACCTGTCCATTGAAGCTATACCTACAATATCCGCTCCTAATTCCTTTGCATACCCTTTAATTATTTCTGAATTCAACATACTTACGAACTCCTTTATATAATACCGAACTGTTTATATTAAGTAATTGTAAAATATGTTTATTATTAAATACATATACGAAACGACTATTATTTGTACTTTTCAACCGACAAGCCTTGTATCAGGAAAATTTTCGTACTATAATTTGAATATCAGGGACTCAGGTTAAATATCAATGTAAGCGATAATATTATCAAAGAGACCGAAAGCATTTATTTATGAGATTATGAGTATAGAGATACACAGGATTGAGCGCATTGCCACTTAATTAAAAATGTATAGGGATTTTTATATTATTATTAAAATCAATAATCTTACCACTATACACATTGCCAATAAACGGAGATATATGTATGAAGGTATTAAATATAAACGATTATATAGAATATGACTTGTCAATATCGACCATTGTAAGTGCTTTTGAGAGACGTTGTTCACCAAATTGGAGATTGGAGGAGCGATCCGGTAGGCCTTGTAACGGATTTGTTTATGTATTGGACGGGAGTGCCGATTTTACTTCTGACGAAGGAAACATTTCGGTGTCAAAAGGAGAAATATTGTTTCTTTCAAAAGAAAGTAAGTATACAACCTACGGTAGTCGGCAAAATCCATATAGTTTTTATGTGGTCTCATTTCACTTTTACGAAAATGACAACCACCCGTTTAATCATTTGGAAAAGATAATAAATGCATCCGGTTATCCGTATAAAAACACTTTCAACGAACTTGTCAACGTTTGGTTTTATAAAGGTATCGGATACAAAATGAAATGTAAATCAATACTTACCGACATACTTTATCATGCAATGCTCGATTCTGTCCATTCTAACATTAATACCGAAAACTTACATAAAATAAAGCCTTCTGTAGATTATATGGAACAATATTATAATAAACAAATGAACATTGAGCAATTGGCTTTCATGTCAAGATTAAGTCCTACACATTTCAGAAGATTATTTAAAGAAATATACAGAGTATCTCCCCTGCAATATCTCAATTCAATCAGAATCAACAAAGCTAAGGACCTGATATTGACCGATATGTATTCCATAGGAGAAATATCAGAAATGACAGGATTTTCCGATATCAGCTATTTTAGCAGAGTATTCAGAAAAAATACAGGTATACCTCCTTCATCTTTTAATCAATAAAACTTTTTAATGATATGACATTTTGTTTTAAACCGAAAATATTTTATAGTAAACTATTTAGTAACTCTTCATCATATCAATAACTTTTAAAGGAATGCGCTTTTTGGAATTTTGTATTTTGCTCATCAATTCTTTATAATATAAATCACTCGATAAAGGTATTTCAACAAATTTGTCAGTCCAGGCTGAAAGATGCATTGCATTTGATATAGTCAAACCTTTTATACCTTCTTCACTCGGTGCAAGTAGCTTCTTTCCTGTAGATATACCGTTAATCCAATCTTGGATAATCCCTTTGTGTGAAGTTATTTCTCCTTTTACAGGTACTTCACATTTCCAACATTCCGGCGAACCGAATCCCGTTTTACTCTCTTGATTAAATATTCTTTCAGGCATCCTTAATCTATAAAAAGCTAATTTATTATCTTCCAATACAATTTTCCCTTTATCTCCGGTTATTTCCAATCGATTGGTACCCGGAGCCTCAGCCGTGGAAGTGATAAATACACCGGTTGCTCCGTTCTCATATTCCATATAAGCGGTCACATCATCTTCAACTTCAATATTATGATATTTACCAAAACTCATAAAAGCTCTGACTCTTTTTGGCATACCACAAATCCATTGTAACAGGTCCAGCTGATGTGGACATTGATTAATTAATACACCGCCACCTTCGCCTGACCATGTAGCTCTCCAATCTCCCGAATCATAATAACACTGAGGTCTATACCAGTCGGTTACAATCCAATTTATTCTTTTAATCTCTCCTAATTCTCCCTCCTCAACCAATTCTTTGATTTTTCTGTATACAGGATTAGTTCTTTGGTTATACATTATTCCGAAAACTTTACCGGAGGATTTTGCAGCTTCATTCATTTTCTCAACTTGTTCGGTATAAACTCCTGCAGGTTTTTCTACCAAAACATGATACCCCCGGGCAAATGATTTTATGGCTAATCCCGGATGATCGTAATGAGGTGTGGCAATAATGACGGCATCTATATTTTTAGAATGAAGAAACGAATCCGCATCATGATACAAATTAATATTTTCGTTTAGATGTTTTGTTGCCCAATCCAATGCCGCCTCATTTACATCACATACCGCACTTAATTCAGCTTCGTTAATCGCTCCATTATCAATAGTTATCGCATGCTTTGAACCCATGTTTCCTATTCCGATTATTCCTACTCTAACTTTACTCATTTTTAAATCTCCTTAAGACTAATAATTAATACACATATCATTATTAGTTTTCCGTATATAATTTTTATTACTTAATTCATATTATAGTGATCCGGTTAATCAGTTTCTTGGCTTTATTTGTTCAAAGTATTGCTTTTCTTGGCTTTTTACTTTATATTATTAAATAAAACAATTAATTACAAGATTTTACTGCAATAACTCACTTACTGTTAACCGGAGTGTACCGGTCATTAGAAATGTTTTCACTGACTGATTTTGCAATTGCGGTTCAAATACTCGTGTTTATAGCAATTAAATAAAGTTTTTGCAATAGAATCATTACAAACATTTTTAATATGAATTACGATATTGATAACATAGCAAGAGATATAAGATACAATCGTACATGTCAAACCATACTACCGAAAATGGATTTTCATCTTCATAACGATTATGAAATTTACTTTTTTGTGTCCGGTAATGTCAATTACTTTATCGAAAAAGGTGTATATCAATTAAAATACGGTAATTTATTAATTATGAATAGCAATGAAATCCATAAATCTTCACCGGAGGAAGGCGAACCATATGAAAGAATAGTAATTCACTTTAAACCGTATATTGCTAAAATATTTTCATCGTCAGACTTTGATTTATCAAATTGTTTTATTAATCGAGATATCGGCAAAAGAAATCTTATGATTTTAAATGAAGAACAAATAACACATATGCTCTTACTTTATAATAAACTTGAAAATATTCTTAATAATGTAAATTTTACTTCCATTCTAAAAGTATCGTGTTTTGTAGAGCTCTTAGTATATCTAAATATAATATTTAATGATATGAAATATAAAGACGAACATAATATTATCCCTCGGAAATTAATCCCTGTATTAGAATACATTGAACAAAATCCTGAACAAGATCTATCACTTAAAAAATTGGAGGAAAAATTTTTTATAAACAGGTTTTATCTAAGTAAATTATTTAAAAAGACTACCGGTAGCGGAATACATGAATATATTATGTATAAAAGAATATCTCGTGCCAAAACATTATTAACGCAAGACCATTCGGTTACAGAAACATGCTCGCTGTCAGGATTCAGCGATTATTCTCATTTCATAAGAATATTTAAAAGAACCGTTGGCATTAGTCCGGGAAAATATCATTCTTATATTAAACAAAACTCAACCCATTAACGGGGACATATTTTCATGTCCCCGTAATCTTAGTTTCATCTTAGCTTTTTAAACGCATTACTCTCAAGATACCGCATATCATAAAAGTCAAGCTTTACATCCGATTTCGGTGTTGCTGCAAGATACCCTTCAAGGTCGGCAAAAAATTGCATAAAGATACTATGATTTCTCATGTGACTTGCCATTAAAAATTCTTCCTTTGTCCTTTCAAGCCGCTCCATAAGCGACAGTCGCGCAAGCTTTCTTTCACATGCTAAGGATTTGATCTTGTCGAATTTATATGGACAACTCGATTCGTTATGATCGATCATTTTTAATAATGCCAAATAATCTTCCACCAAACATAAATAGTTATTTGCTTCATATGCAAATCTCATAGCTTTTTTCACATTACAGCGAGGATCTTTTACAACATCCTCAAATAACTCTTTAGCCTGCTTCGACATTGATTGTATTTCATTTAAAGCTCTTTCAATGTTTATGCGATCGGAATTAATTGCACTTAGAGCTTCACCCGGGAAAATACGAGGATATGGCTTTCCGGCTCTTACATAACTATAAAAATAATACGAGAGTGTACCAAGCATTAATTTATTATTTGAAACCAAGTGAGTTCCGTTTTCAAACTTGCCTTTTCTATCTTCAGTAATTTGATCGAAAAGCTCAAAAGCCTTTTTGGCCTTCTCGAATTGTGCTCCGAAATGTCTGTTTACATAATGCTCCGACATTTGTTTTATAGTTCCTGTGTCTTTGAAATTCCAACTATAGTCGGCTTGACACGAATGATTGCGATCATAGCTTTCATCCCAAGCGGAATAAGACTGCATTCCTTCCACGCCTTCCTCATAGCCCATTTCAGCTAACAATTGAATATTTCTCAACGGATTTGTCAATAAAGTCCAATGGTAATACCCGTTCCAAGGTTTTACGGTACGACGCAAACCTAAATCCGGACGAGTGGTTTGGAACATAAGATTTTCTTTAAAATCGGAATAAGTCCACCAGTCTATTACCACAACATCAGTCAAATCATTTTTTAACAAGGCATTCATCATATCTTCGGTACTTTCTTGATCTATAGATTTACCATGTGCTATAAGCATGTCATGATACATATAGATATTTTTCATTCCTCTGTTTTTCAGATGCTTTAATAATTTAACAGCGTGCTCTATAAATAAATCCTTACGATTTAAATCCTTACATTTATCGCATTTACACCACGGAGAACGGATCTTGTAAATATCTTCGGAATTTAATGCTATCCCGTCCCATACCTCGTCTAAACCGACATGAAAGCTGTCAATTCCGTTAGGGATCAAATATCTGTCTATTATCTCATCATAAATTGAAAACATCATTTCGTATGTTACCGGATTGGATGTGCAAAATCCCGTTAATGTAGGTTCACCATTCTCATCGATTGCGGATACTTCGGGGTATTGAGCCGGAATCAATGTGTTATGCCCGTATGAATTAAATAACGGAAATACAGTTACACCTTTGGTTTTCCCATATGCAATAAGATCACCTAAAAAGTCCTGCTCAAACATAGGTGGTAATTTTTCATAATCCACCCATTTCCCGGCTGTGGGTGAATAATACCTTGTTACTACCGGGGTTCTTAATTTTGGATATTTCTTTATGGGTACATACATATATTCGCTAACTCTACCGTCATATTGGACACACCAACACCCATAAACCGATATAACCAATTGGTTCATTTTCATATCAGCCATATGGTCCACCACATGTTTCCAATCGCTTAAAGTCATCAAATTCGAACCGTAGCGGCTCTCCATAAAATGCCCACGTGTTTTAAGATCGGGATAATCGGATATTTTCATACAAGGGAGTCTTAATGCGTTTTGTTCAATTATAAGACATTGATTTAATGTAATAACGCCATAATACAATCCTGCCGCCCCGAAACCTGTAACGGTAACTCCGGTCGGTGATACATCCAAAGAATATCCTTGATCTTTGTTGACGATATCCGAAGGAGCATCTCCCATTAAAAGACGTATCGGTATTTTCCCGTCGGCACAAGTTGCATCGAAATTTAAAATTCCCGTTAGATGATTTATAAGCAAATCAACTGCAGATTGTACCGGACCTTCTTTAGGTAAATCGCTAATTTCCAACCGGTACATGGGTGAACCGGGAACCCCCAAAAAAACATCCTCACCTTTTTTAAGTTCAAAATTGTGTGGTATAGGCATTATACGATTTTTTATGTACATCATATTTCTCCTTTTGATTTAATGTATTTATGTTATAAAAATTCTACACACTTAACAATGTTTATATAGTCATATTAAATAATATTCATATAAAGTTATGAAAACCTTTCTTCATAAAATTCATTCGTAGTACAATCGTCTTTTTTTTCACCTGTATCAAGTCCAAGATATTCATACATCACCGCTGCAATTTCCGAAGTATCATGTTTTCCACGACCTTCTTTAACAGCTTGACGCATAAGATCCAAACCTCCGTCAAGCAAAAACGCAGGAACATTACGTGTTTTCGGAAGTTATAAAAAAATAGCAATTCCCGAAATTCTTTAATTGCAAG
>CAZJOD010000005.1:44994-50949 GCA_964547525.1 uncultured Clostridiaceae bacterium | reverse complement strand
CGGCAATGCATATAAGGGATCATATCAGTCGTCTCTTTCAATTGCTCCGACTAATTTCTATATAGAAGCAGGCCCTGTAAGTGTAAGCGAAATGTTTAAAATAATGGGCAACGGATTATATATTACAGAGATTGAAGGTCTTCATGCCGGATTAAACACCATATCAGGGGATTTTTCATTATCGGCACGAGGTTTTATTATTAAAAACGGCCAACAAGAGAGCCCGGTAGAACAAATAACGGTGTCAGGAAATTATTTACAACTACTCAAAAATGTTATTGAGGTAGGAAGTGATTTTAAATTCGGTATGCCCGGGGGTGGAGGATACAAAGGTGCGCCATCATTATTAATTGACGGTCTTTCAGTAGCCGGAGATTAATACAAATATTACAGGAGAGAAAGCAATATATGAGTCTTGGTGAAAGTGTCGGCAATGTTCAATTAATGCAACGAATAAACCGGCTTACGGTGTTAAATTATATTAGAAAAAATAAAGAAGTATCCAGGCCGGAGATCATAAAAGAGACCGGCCTGAGCTCCTCTTCCATAACAAATATAGTGAAATATTTGTTAGATGAAGGTTTTATAAAGAAAAAAGGCACTATAGATACCGGTGAAATCGGCAGAAGAGCCCAATTGTTGGAATATGATCCGAATTGTATGCATATATTGGGCGTTAATATAGAGTACGACAGCCTGACAATAGGTATAACCGACACTTACGGTAATTTGATACGCCATAAACAATTCAATATTTTGCCCTTTATGACATGGGAATCTATATACGATATATTGGTGAATGAATCCAAAGGATTGATAAATCAAGATCAAACCGGTAGACCGGTGGCAGTCGGAATTGCTATTTCGGCTATTGTTCAGGACAAGGGTAATTTAATAATATCAGCCGCTCACAAATGGCTCATCAGAAACGCTCAAAAAGATTTGTCAAAGGTATTCGAGCTGCCGGTTTATATAGTTAACAGTTCACTGACCAAGGCTGTGTGTTGTATGAGTGGAACCGGTTCGCAAGATTTTAAAAATACCGTATTTATGGATTTATCCGATGGAGTGGGGATTGTAAATTTTTATAAAGGTAATGTAAACGGGGGCGTTATCGGTGAAATAGGACATACATGCGTTAATCCGGACGGAATAAAGTGTTTTTGCGGTAATACCGGGTGTTTAGAGCTTTACTGCTCAAAACCGAAAATAATCGAAGATATAAAAAACTTAAAGGGAATTGAATATGAATATAACAAGATCATATCAATGGCGGCAGCAAAAGACAAAGATGTATTGACTGTTTTAGATGAAATCGGGAAATATTTAGGGGTGGCTCTGATTAACACCGTAAATCTCTTTAATCCTGATATGATCTACATAAACGGTGGTGATTTACTTAAATTCCCTTTTATATATCAATCGGCTTTAAAAAGGTGTTATGAATCCATTCACAGCTGTTTTACAGAGCATCTTCATCTTGAAACGGTCGATATGGGAGTAATACAATCAATGGAAGGGTTAGGTATTTATGTAACCGATAAAATATTTTCATTTTGATTATTGAAACGGTTGTAATCGGATATATAATATAATATAATTAATTTAAGCATTGAATAAATTAATCTCTTAAACTAAAATACGGAGGTATTATATTATGAGTGAAGAGAAAAAAGTAAACGTAGGTAAAGAATCCGAAGGCGGTATTACCAGTAGTTATGCCGTAGATGCGGATGTTGTTCTTAAAGTTCCCTATTCTTTTAATGGAACAATATACGATGAAAGGGAAGAAAAAGCGGTCTTAGAGGCTATGAAACAAGACTCTTTGACGATGGGACCCCAGGTACAAAAATTTCAGAAAAATTTTGCCGCATACACAGGTACTAAACATGCATTTGCGGTATCGAATTGTACGACAGCTATGCATGTGTGTGCACAAGCTATGGGTTTAAAACCCGGTGATGAAGTTATAGTCACACCTAATACTTTTATCGCAACATCTTTGGTTATTCTAAAAGAAGGTGCTACTCCGGTATATGCGGACATAGACCCTGACACCTTTAATATAGACCCTGTTGAAGTAGCAAAAAAAGTTACCGATAAAACAAAAGCTATTTTTGTTGTCCATTACGGTGGACAATGTGTTGATATGGATCCTATATTGGACCTGGCAAAAAAACATAATTTATATATATTGGAAGACTGTGCACATGCCGTAGGTGCCGAATATAAAGGCAGGAAGGCCGGTTCAATGGGTGACTTCGGATGTTTTAGCTTCCATTCGTTAAAAAACATGACAACTCTAGGCGAAGGCGGTATGATAACATGTAACTCCGATGAGATGGCCGACAGGATTGATAAGCTGCGCTGTATGAATTTGGTACATTGGAAAGACCAAAAAGATTATTGGATTCCTTCGCATTTTGATGTTGACGATGTAGCCGGAAAATGGGGAAATAATTATAGAATGAATGAAGCGCAAGCTGCGGTAGGTTGGGTACAGCTTGAGAAGATTGATATGCTAAACAGTATAAGAACATATAACGGAAGATACATAACCGCAGGGATAAGTGGAATCAAAGGTGTAACTCCCGTATACGAAGCACCGTATAATAATAAGCATGTTTACCACTTATATACCGTATGTATAGAAGAAGAGGTATTAGGTGCATCTAGAGATGATTTCATGAGAGTTTTATATCGTGAGGAAGGTGTACAGGGTATATTACATTATCAACCGACATATCATTTTTCAGGATTAAAGAAAATGGGTTATGCTCAAGACTTATGTCCTATTGCGGAAAAATTCTTCTATAATAGAGAATTTAATGTTGCCATGCACCCGAGATTAACTAAAAACGATATGGATATGATTATTGAGGGAATAAAAAACACAGCTAAGAAAGTTGGACGATAACCTGATATTCATAATGATACTTGGATTACACAATGAATAAAATTCAGGGGCGGTATATATATTAAAAATCTTGTAAAGATTGATAAATCATATCGCCCTGTTTTATTAAATAAAAAATGGTAGTTTTGGTTCATAAATTGAGCTTAACGAAATACCGGGGAGTGATGAATATGAGAAAATATAAAGTTGGACTGGTTGGTGTTCGCAGAGGGTCTTCTTATTTAAATGTATTTAGTAAGAATCCGAGAACAGAAATAACCGCGGTTTGTGATATAAAGCAGGAACCTTTAGTGGAAATAGCGAGACAATATCATTTAAGTGATAAGGCGTTATTTACAAATTATAACGATTTCATTAATTCAGACTTTGATATCGTTGTTTTGGGAACTCCTATACCGTTTCATGCCGAAGAGACTGTAGCGGCTTTAGAAAACGGAAAGCACGTACTGAGCGAGGTAACGGCTGCCGATACAATAGAAGGCTGCGAGAATATATTTAACGTTGTCAAAAGATCAAAATATAAGTATATGATGGCCGAAAACTGTATTTATATGCACTTTTGTCAACAGTGGAAAAAATATGTGGACGCCGGCAAACTGGGACCGATTTATTATGCCGAAGCCGATTATGTTCACGAAATAAGAAACCTTGTTATTGATCCGGCTACGGACAGTCCTAATTGGAGAGCCCAGCGACCACCCATTCATTATTGTTCCCACAGCTTGGGACCCCTTCTTTATTTAATGGACGATTACGTTATAAAAGCCACTTGTTCAGGTAAAAATAAAACATTGATTCGTGATGTAGGACCCGGAGCTATAGATATTCAAGTAGCTCTATTTGAAACTGCAAAAGGTGCCTGTGTGAAAGTGCTCAGAAGTTCTGTCGCGTGTAGAAAACCACCTTTATGTACTTATGGTATATATGGTAAAACCGGTTTTTTAGAAAGTGGAAGAGAAAATTATGAAAATATCGGTAGGCGTTATTTCGAAGGGGAAGATTCCAATGGTGTTAATATTGTATGTAGTCCTAGAGACTTTGATGCACCTAAAGAAACATTGGCGGGTGGACACGGTTCTTCGGAATACTATCTGGTTAACGACTTTTTAGATGCCGTAGAATTTGACAAAAATCCGACCATTGATGTTGTCAAATCTCTTGAAATGACGGTACCCGGTATTATTGCTCATGAAGCGGCAATGGAAGGTAATGTGTGGAAGGATGTTCCGGTATACAGGTAATAGAATCAATGAGTTAAATATTGACTTGGGTGATATGGAACGAAACCCCGGAACGATGAATAGAAAATTTTATTTTTTTCCTATTGTATTATCGGAGAGTGTATGTTAAAATTAGCGTTGCGGTAATAACCGTATTATGATTAGGTGGTGTTGACTTGAGAGCTGTAGAAATACTTTTAACTATTGTGCATGTAATTTTTTGTTTATCCTTGATTGCCATAGTATTGTTGCAATCAGGTAAAAGCGCAGGTTTATCCGGTTCTATATCCGGTGGAGCCGAAACATTTTTCGGTAAAAACAAA
This sequence comes from uncultured Clostridiaceae bacterium, assembly GCA_964547525.1. GTDB lineage: Bacteria > Bacillota > Clostridia > JAAYHZ01 > JAAYHZ01 > CAZJOD01. The sequence continues at coordinate 46,489 of CAZJOD010000005.1, read as the reverse complement.
GGTCGTACTATAGATGCTATGCTTGAAAGATATACTAAATTCGTTGCAATAGCTTTTCTGGTTACGTCAATTATATTATATTTGTTTTTAAAATAAATTTGTTTTTAGAATCTTTTGATTGAATCATATTTAGATAAGGTATGGGAGATAACCTGCCGGAAAAAAAGCGCCTAACGGCGTTTTTTAATATTTATAATTATAAGTTTCTACTGCAGTTTATGAGTTTTTGAAGTGAAATCTTATAATATTTTATTTCATTATTTGGTATGAATTTCTATGTTCATTTGCATAAAAAATGTCTATATGATATAATTGTAAAAAAACATGAGGTAAGAATATGGCAAATAAAAATATTATAGAAGTAACCGGTGACAATTTTAATTCGGTGGTAATTGAATCGGAATTGCCTGTGCTTGTAGATTTATGGGCGCCATGGTGTGGACCTTGTAGAGCGATTGCTCCTTTGATAGATGAATTGGCCGAAGAATATGCAGGCAAGGTTAAAGTTTGTAAAGTTGACGTTGATAAAGCATCGGATGTCGCCACAAAATTAAATGTTATGTCTATTCCTACTTTAATAGTTTTTAAAGATGGTAAGCCGGTGGAAAAAATGGTTGGAAGCAGACCAAAAGCGGCACTAATCAAGTTATTAGACGCATATTTGTAATTTTAAATTTTGGGTTGTTTATAAAAATAACATATAAAAACCGGATCGCGAGGTGGAGATTGTGACGGAACAAAAAGTATTTACAGGTTCTTTGTACGGTTATAGTAAAAATCAGGTTAAAAAGTATATTGAAGATTTAACTGTTGAATTTGAAAATAAATTGTATGAGAAGGATAATGTTATTATCGAGCTTAACAATCGTCTAAGAGATTTGGAAGCGAAGTACGAAGCTTTCAAAAAAGAAACCGGCAATTTAAATACAGAAAAGCAAAAGATAGCAAATGCAATTTTAAAAGCTGAAGAAAAAGCCGAGGAGATAATAAAGAACGTACATAATCGTGCCGAAGAAGAAAAGAGAAATTTGGAAAGCACAATTGAAAAAGAAAGAGAACGCCTTGTAGACATGAGGAAAAATGTGAAGGATTTAAAAAATCAAGTTGTTACTATGTTAAAAAACTTTGAAAGTACAATATCAAATATAGAAAGAAAGTTTGACGAATCATAATTATTCGCAATAAAGTAATTTGGTATTGGTATTCAAATTCTAATTAGATTATTAACCTACATAAAGACCAATGTCTTTTATAATTATAATGAGTATATTATATGATTATATCGTAATAAAATACGGATAAATAATAACGGTATAGGTTAATTTATGTTAGTTAAGAGTTTTAATAGCAAGTATGGGGGTAGAGCAAAAGCCACGTGGTTTTTGCTTTATTTTTAAACAGGGTAAAACTGTTTTTTTGCGAATATTTATATTTATGATATTATTTTATTGCAATGAAATCATGATATAAATGTATTTGACAGTATAAAGGAGAC